>NZ_JBKQOT010000360.1:0-15765 GCF_052145395.1 Roseiarcus sp. | reverse complement strand
TTCGAAAGGTTCGGTCCGGCGGCCATGGACCCAGAGATTCAGATTCGCCGCCCGCCCGCCAGACCCTACAAACCGCGTGAGTCAATTCGCCGCAGTGTTCACAGGGCCTGAGCAATTACCCGGCGGCCCCCACAGAAAGAAAGCGGGTCGCAGTTTCGTGATTTTCTTCGTATTTTTTTGTCGGAGCGCAGGCGGCAGAGATGCATTCCCACCCGGATTTGTGTCCTTGCTCGTGAAGCAAGTCGCTTCCTGAGGCAGAGTCCATT
Organism: Roseiarcus sp.; assembly: GCF_052145395.1. Lineage (NCBI taxonomy): Bacteria > Pseudomonadati > Pseudomonadota > Alphaproteobacteria > Hyphomicrobiales > Roseiarcaceae > Roseiarcus > Roseiarcus sp. The sequence continues at coordinate 15,499 of NZ_JBKQOT010000360.1, read as the reverse complement.
TCGGGACCGGACGCCTCGTGTCAAGCCCTGCGGAGCGCGCTCGCGCAGGCGCCGAGGAGCGTCATCCCGGTGGCTGTCCAGAGCGCGATCGACGTGGCGTGCTCCGGGGCGCGCCCGAAGGCGACGGCCATCAGCGCGGTTCCGAACGACTGTCCGATAAGGCGGCCGGCCGACTGAAGGCCGGCCGCGCCGCCGCTGCGGTCGGGCGGCGCGCTGCCGATGATCATCCGGTTGTTCGGCGATTGAAAGAAACCGAATCCAAGTCCGCAGATCGCAAGCCGCCAGACCAGCGAGGCCCCGTCCGCATTGCCAACGTTGAGAGCGACAAGCGCGAGGCCTGCGCCCATCACCATGAGCCCGGCGCCGCCAAGCAGGCCCGGAGCGAACCGGTCGGCGAGGCGCCCGGAGATCGGGGCGATCAGCGCGGTCGCGACCGGCCAGGGCGTCATCAGCAGGCCGGTGGCGGTCTCCGAACGGCCCAGCGTGTCCTCGAAGTAGAACGGCAACGCCACCAGCGCGAGGCTCTGCGCAGCGAACGACAAGATGGAGGTCGCAAGCGAAAGAGCGAAGATCGGCCGCCTCAGGAGATCGACCGGCAGGAGCGGAGCGGCCTGACTTAGCTGCCTCTGGACGAACAGCGCGCCGAAAGCCGCGGCGGCGATCAACTCGCCGGCCGCGACGCCGGCGGTCTGATTCTGGCCAAGGCCGTCGACGCCGGCGATCAGAAGGCCGAAGGTCAGGATGTTGAGCGCGACGCTCATCGAATCGAGGCTACGCTTCGAGCGCGGCGTGTCGGGGAGAGTGCGCACCGCGAGGTAAAGGGCGACGACGCCGATCGGGACGTTGATGAGGAACAGCCATCGCCACGAAGCCACCGAAAGGATCGCGGCCGCCACGGTCGGACTTCCGGCCGATGAGACCGCGACGACGACCGCCACGTTGCCGACCCCTTGGCCCAGCTTCGACGATGGATAGATGAACCGGACGAGAGCGATGTTGACGCTCATGATCCCCGCCGCGCCCAGGCCCTGCACGGCGCGCGCGGCCGTGAGAACCGGCAGGGACGGCGCGAGCGCGCAGGCGAGCGAAGCCAAAGTGAAGAGCGCAAGACCCGGCGTGTAGACGCGGCGGTAGCCGATCGTGTCGCCAAGCGCCGAAAGCGGCAAAAGCGACACCGTGACCGCAAGCAGGAACGCGTTGACGATCCAGATCGAGGCCGCCGGGGCGACGGCGAGGTCGTGCGCCATCGTGGGCAGGGCGACATTGACGATGCTTCCGTCGAGCACCGACATGGCGATCGCCATGGCGAGCGTCAGAAACGCAAGCAGCCGCTGGGGGATCGGGAGGCCCGGGTGCTCGGGCCGACCTTCGAGGGACGCCATGGACGGGAGGGGAAAAATTTGAGAGTTACCCCCGCATAGCCGATATTCGGCCATGGCCTCAACGGCGCACCGTCAACCGCGGAGCCGACGGCGGCGAAAGTCCTTCACGATCTCGCGAGCGGCGTTTCGTCCCGGCAGCCCGCTGACCCCGCCGCCCGGATGGGCGGACGAACCGCACATGTAGAGTCCTGGAACCGGGGAACGGTAATCGGCGTGCCCCAGCGCCGGCCGGGCGGAATAGAGCTGGTCGAGCGACAGGCAACCGTGGAAGATGTCGCCGCCGACGAGGCCGAAGTCGCGCTCGAGGTCGAGCGGCGAGAGAATTTTTCGTGCGATGACGGACGCCTTGAAGCCGGGCGCATAAGCCTCCACGGCGTCGACCATGAGGTCGGCGACGGCTTCGCGCGCGTCGTCCCAGGTCCGCTCGCCCGGCAGCCGGGGCGCGACGTGCTGGCAGAATAGCGAGGCGACATGGCGGCCTGGGGGGCTGAGCGAATCGTCGATGACCGAGGGGATCAGCAGTTCGATGATCGGCGCCGCCGACCATCCGGTAAGGCGCGCGTCGAAAAAGGCGCGCTCCATGTAGCCGAGGCTCGGCGCGATCACGATTCCTGACCCGTGGTGCTCGGTCGCGTCGCGCCCCGGAAGGCAGGCGAAGCTCGGAAGTTCGGCGAGCGCGACGTTCATGCGGAAGACGCCCGAGGCGCTGCGCCAAGAGGCGATGCGCGCCCGAAAGTCCTCGGGGAGCGCCGCCGGATCGACAAGTTTTTCGAAGGTCAGCTTGGGATGAAGGCTGGAGACAATAGCGCGCGCGTCGAAGCGCTCGCCTTTTTCGGTGACGGCGCATGCGGCGCGGCCGTTGCGAGTCACGATCTCGGCAACGCCGGCGCCGGTCCGGATCTCGACGCCGCGCTCTTTGCACGCGCGCGCCATCGCCTGCGTGATGGCGCCCATGCCTCCAATCGCATGGCCCCAGGCGCCCTTGCGGCCGTTGACCTCGCCGAAACAGTGATGCAGGAGCACGTAGGCCGTTCCGGCGGCGTAGGGGCTCGCATAGGTTCCGACGATCCCGTCGAAGCCGAGGATGGCCTTGATGGGGTCGCTCTCGAACCATCGGTCGAGGATGTCGCCAGCCGAGCGGGTGAAGAACTCGACAAGGTCGCGCTGACCTTCGATCCCGAGCGGCCGAAGCCGTTTCGCCGCGCGCGCCGTCGCGACAAGTTCGCCAAGGCTCGCCGCGAGGCCGCGCCCTGTCGTGACGTTCGGCGGCGTTTCGAGCGCGATCGCACGGAGGACGTCGGAGAGACGTTCGAGCTTCGCCTCGTAAGCGTCGAGCCGATCGGCGTCACGAGTCGAAAACTTGGCGACCTCGGCCCTGGTGCGTCCGGCGCCGACCTTCAGAAAGCGGCCGTCGGGAAACGGCAGGAAATTGGACAGCGGTCGCTCGACGATCCTCAGCCCGTGCCGCGGAAGGTCGAGGTCGCGAATGATCGCCGCATTGAGGAGGGACACCGCGTAGGCCGCGACCGAGTTGCGGAAGCCGGGATGGAATTCCTCCGTCGCCGCCGCGCCTCCGACGACGGCGCGACGCTCCAGCACCGTGACTTTCAGCCCCGCTGCGGCGCAATAGGCCGCGGCGACCAGTCCGTTGTGGCCGCCTCCGACGATCACGACGTCGCGCGTCTTGCTATCCGCCATCAGCCAATCCAAGCGCTGCGCGGCGCCGGAGGCGCGCGACGTCCGGTCGCGTTGGCGAGGGGGACGTTTCGTGTTCTGATTGTCGACCGAAGACAGGGCGCCGCGCTTGGCGACCGGAAGCCAACACGAGGGGCTGCAATGTCGGGATTGACGCTAACCAAAGACGTGCTCACGGACTTCGGATACAACAGAGGGAGCGAAGAGGTCGACCTGTCCAACAGCAACATCAGCGACATCGATATCGACGCCTTTGAAGAGTATGAGCAGGTGAAGAAAGTCAACCTCTCTGGCAATCAGATCGAGTTCGTGGACCGCGGCACTTTCGCGCAAAACGCGAAGCTGACCGATCTCATCCTCGCCAACAACAAGCTGCGCTCGTTCAGCGCGGAGGTTTTCGGCGCTGAGTCCAGCGTCGAGAATCTCGATTTGTCGGGAAATCCACTCGAGACCTTCGACGTTTCGCTGACCGAAAAACTGTGCCTCCAGAGCCTCAACCTGGAGAACACCGGCGTCGCAAGCCGCGTCCAGCTGAAGCGGGTCGGACGCGGCCTGCACGCCACCTGGGTGTAGCGGCAGTCTTTCTCCCCTTGCGGCGGGCGCCCCTGACCCACTCCTTGCTTTTTTCTAGGGGGTCTTCGCCTCAGACGTCGAACCTGACCCCCTGGGCAAGCGGCAGCTGGGCGGAATAGTTCACCGTGCTCGTCTGCCGGCGCATGTAGCTCTTCCAGGCGTCCGAGCCGCTCTCGCGCCCGCCGCCTGTCTCCTTTTCTCCGCCGAAGGCGCCGCCGATCTCGGCCCCCGAGGGACCGATATTGACGTTGGCGATGCCGCAATCCGAGCCCGCCGCCGAAAGGAACGTCTCGGCCTCCCGCACGTCGAGCGTGAAAATGCAAGACGACAGCCCCTGGGGGACGTCGTTCTGGAGCGCGATCGCCTCATCGAGCGTGTCGTAGCCGAGCGTGTATAGGATCGGCGCGAACGTCTCCTCGCGCACGATCGGGCTCTGGCCCGGCATCTCGGCGATCGCGGGTCTTACATAAGCGCCGCCGTCCGGAACCCCCGAGACGGCCGCCCCGCCGCCGTGGACACGGCCGCCCTCGTCTATGGCCCGCGCGAGCGCCGCCGCCATGCGCTCGCGCGCGGCGTGGTCGATGAGCGGTCCGACCAGCGTGCCGGGCTCGCGCGGGTCGCCGATCGACAGGCTGGAATAGGCCTTGACGAGCCGATGCGTCAGTTCGTCGCGGATCGAGCAATGGACGATGAGCCTTCTGAGCGAGGTGCACCGCTGGCCGGCGGTGCCGACGGCGGAGAACAGAATTGCGCGCACCGCCATGTCGAGATCGGCGGAGGGAGCGACGATCATCGCGTTGTTGCCGCCGAGTTCGAGAATAGGCCGGCCGAAGCGGGCGGCCACTTTCGGGCCGACGATTGCGCCCATCCGGGTCGAGCCGGTCGCCGAGACGATCGGAACATCCCTGGAGGCGACCAGCGCCTCGCCGATCGCCGCCCCCCCGACGACGATCTGAGCAAGTCCTTCCGGCGCGTCAGCGCCGAAGCGCGTCAGCGCCCGCTGGAAAACCTTCATCGCAGCCAGCGCGCTGAGCGGCGTCTTTTCGGAGGGCTTCCAGATGACCGGGTCTCCGCAGACGAGCGCCAGCGCCGCATTCCACGCCCAGACCGCGACCGGAAAGTTGAAGGCCGAGATGACCGCGCAGGGGCCGAGCGGATGCCACGTCTCCATCATGCGATGGCCGGGCCGCTCCGAGGCGATGGTGAGACCGTAAATCTGGCGCGACAGCCCGACCGCGAAGTCGCAAATGTCGATCATCTCTTGCACTTCGCCAAGCCCCTCGGAGACGATCTTGCCCGCTTCCAGGGTGACGACAGCGCCCAGGGCTTGCTTGGCGGCGCGCAGTTCCTCGCCGAACAGCCGGACGAGTTCGCCCCGGCGAGGCGCAGGAACCTCGTGCCACTCGAAGAAGGCGGCCCGCGCGCGCGCAATCACCGCCTGCATGTCCGATACGGGCGTTTCGGTCACGCGCGCGATTTCGGCGCCGTCGATCGGCGAGCGGACCGTCAGCGCGCCGCCGGAGAGCTCCTCTCGGGAGAAGCCCGCGCGTTCGAGAACCTCATGGGCAGTCATCGGTCGATCCTTGCTCGGCGGCCGGGGGCTCGCCGTCTGGCGCGGCGGCGTCGAACTTCGAGCGCAAAATGCGGCCCGGGGCAAGACCCTCGGGCCGCGCGGCGAGGCCGGACCCGATGACGGGGATCGGCGCCGCAAATTGGCCTGAGCCGGTCGTTATGTTGACTGCAGGATTCCCAAAAGCTATTCGTGCGACGCTTTGCAGCGCCGGGGGCGGACCATGTATCCTGGGATACGCGGCTGGTTCGGCAGGATACGGATTGCAACATGAATCGTTCGGTTAATGTGGTGCTTGCGAGCGTGGCGATGGTCGCAGCGGCGTTGCTTGCCTATGTGCTGACGCCACATCGCCTGATGGCGCGCACGCATGACGTGTTCGATATCGACGCCCGTGTTCCGCACGCGTTCGGCGAATGGGCGGCCTTGCCGGGACTACAGGCGATCAAGCCTCCACCGGACGGACTCGAGGCCGAGATCTACAATCAGGAAGTGGCGCGCGCCTATGTCGATAAGGAAGGGCACGCCGTCATGCTGATGATCGCGTATGGCGAGAGCCAGAGCGATCGTTTGCAGCTCCACCACCCCGAGGTCTGCTACACGGCTCAGGGCTTCCGCGTGACAAAGCCGGTCACCACGAATTTCAACTGGTCGCCGACAGCGAAGCCGGTCTCGGTCACGCGTCTCGTCGCGACCCGGGAAGGGCGGATCGAGCCGATCAGCTACTGGATGCGAATCGGTTACGACGTCACGAACAGCAACTGGGCGCGCAACGCGCTGAAGCTCCAATACGGCCTCCGGGGATGGATTCCCGACGGCGCCCTGTTCCGGGTATCCACGCTCGGGGTCCCGGAGGACATCAGCGCGCAAGTGCAGGAGAAATTCATCCGCGACCTGCTGAACTCTGTGCCGCCGGACACCCGCGCTTTCATGATCGGCGATCCCTCGAAGGCTCTGTTGTAGGCGGCGGATCGGACCTCGAGGCCGAGCGGCGCGACGGATCCAAGAGCCTCCCGAACACGACATCGCGACCCGGCTGGTGGGGGAGCGGCTTCGCGGCGTCCTTGTATTGCAGGCTGGCGCACTCGGCTCATGGCCGAGGTCTACAATCATTTGAAGCCTGACTACGGGCTCGCGCTTCCCAAGACGGCGGCGCGCTCGCTTTTGACCTGGTCCTCGGTGACCGCGGGCGCAGCCGCGCCCCAGCTATTGCGGACATAGGTCAGCACCGCGGCGATCTCCGCGTCGCTCAGCTTCCAGGCGAACCATGGCATGCCTGGACCCGTCGGCTCGCCGGAGGTCGCAACGCTGCGCGCGCCCTCCATGAGGACGCGGATGAGACTTGTCGGATCGGTGGAACGAACGTTCGGAGATCCTTCAAGCGACGGGAAAAGAAACGGGACGCCCTTCCCGTCCATGCCATGGCAAGCCGAGCATTCATCGACGTAGATCGCGCCGCCGGCGACCATCGTCGGATCGGAAGCGGAAACCGCCGGCGACGAACTCGCCTGACCAGGCAGGTCTTTCAGATAAGTGGCGATGGATTTGAGATCGGCGTCTGTCATCTGCGAACTCGACAGCGATATTTCCTCCGCCATGATTCCAGTCGCGGCGGTAGTCGCGTTATGGCCCGCCTTCAAGTAGGACACGATGTCGGCGACGCTCCACCCGCCGAGCCCCCTCTCGTTGTCATTGGTGATGTTGGGCGCGAACCATCCCTGCAGCGTGTAACCCTGAAAAGCGTGCTTCAGGTCGTCCCCGCCAAGCGTCGTCTTGGGCGTGTGGCACGCGCCGCAATGTCCCAGACCCTCGACAAGGTAGGCCCCGCGATTCCATTCGGCGGATTTCGCGAGGTCCGTTTTAAATTCGCCGCTCTTGAAATAGAGCGAGTTCCAGACTTTCATTTCCTCACGAACGTCGAAAGGGAAAGGCAACTTGTTAGAAACGACGGCCTTGTGAACCGGCTTCACCGTGTTGAGGTAGGCGCGAATAGCGAGCGCGTCGCGTTCTGTCACTTTCGTATAGTAGGGATAGGGCATCGCCGGGTAGAGCAGCGTTCCTCCATGCCCTACGCCCTCGCGCAGCGCACTCAAAAAAAGCTCGTCGCTCCACGCGCCGATCCCCGTCTCGCGATCGGGCGTGATGTTCGCCGCCACCACGATGCCGAACGGAGTCTCGATCGGGTGCCCGCCGGCGAAAGGCTCGCCTGAGCCAGGCACAGTGTGACAGCTCGCACAGTCGCCCGCGACCGCCAGATACCGCCCTCGCTCGATCTGAACGAAGTTCTGCGGGTCCAAGCTCGTGCCCTGCAGATCCGTTTGTGCACGGCCGACTGCGACCAGGCTTGAGGCCCCGAGCAACGAGGCGACCGCGACTCTCGCGATCCGGCGTGCGAGTTCCTCAGACATGGACGAGAGGTCCCGGGTTCTTGAGGTATTGATTCCTGATCGCGTCAGCCGACCAGTAGGCGAGCGCCGCGACCGTGCCGGTTGGATTGTAGCCGGCGTTTTGCGGAAAGGCGCTGGCGCCCATGACGAAAAGGTTGGGAACGTCCCAGCTTTGCAGATAGCGGTTGATGGCGCTTGTTGTAGGGTCAGTCCCCATGATTGCGCCGCCGCAGAGATGCGTCGTCTGATACTGTGTGACGTTGTATGGCGCCTTGCGATATTGCTTCACGACCTGCGTGGCGCCCATCGCCTTGATGATTTCGGCGAATTTATCAGTCAGATACGCGTTCTGCTTGATCTCGTTCTCGTGGAAATCGATTGTGATGCGCACGAGCGGTCGGCCGAGATGGTCGCGGTAGAGCGGGTCCAGGTCGAGATAGACGTCGCGATAAGAGTAGAAGCTCCCGTGTACGCCCGTTCCCGGCGTCACCGTACTCAAATAATTGTCGCGCACGGCGCTCTTCCAACCCGCGCCCCAACGGGGCGTACCGGGTGGAACGGGGGTCGTTTGAATTGGGCGCCCATTCGTCTGCACCTCCCCCATGTATCCGCCGCCGACGAAACCGAGCGGACCGTGATCGAAATTGTCGCCGTTGAATTCGTCGATGCACATGCCGATCGAGCCGGAAGCAATGAATGGATTGAAGTTGAATTTATCCTTGTCGAAGAATCCGATTGCTTGGGAGATCGTCTGATGGGCGAAGTTGCGGCCTATCACCCCTTGATTGGCGACCGGATCGTAAGGCTTGCCAATGCCTGACAACAGCAGGAGTTGAACGTTGAAGATGCTGAACGCCGCGAGGATGACGAGGTCCGCCGGCTGTTCCAACTCATCGCCGCTCGTATCGACATAGGTGACGCCCGTAGCCCGTTTGCCGGAGGGGTCAACGTTGATGCGCGTCACTTCGCAATCGGTGCGGTAGGCAAAGTTTGATTTCCTGAGCAGAACAGGAAGAATGGTCGTCTGCGGGCTGGACTTCGAATAGTTTCCGCAGCCGAACCATTCGCAGAAGCCGCAATAGGTGCAGGGTCCGAGCCGGACGCCGAGGGGGTTCAAATAGGCCTGTGACATATTGCCTGATGGCTGTGGAAACGGCTTGTAGCCGAGCTCGCGCGCCGCCTTGGCGAATAGCGTGTAGCTGAAGGGCTGCGCCTGCGGCGGATTGGGGTAGGGCCGCGAGCGCGGCCCCTCGAACGGATTGCCGCCTTCGATAATCTTCCCGTTCAGGTTGCCGGCTTGGCCCGACGTGCCGCAGAGATACTCGAACTGGTCGTAATGTTTCTCAAGATCGTCGTAGGTTACGCCCCAGTCCTGGATCGTCATGTCCTCAGGAAGAAAATTTGCCCCGTACCTTTGCGTCAGATGCGTCTTGAGGACGAAGTCAGAGGGCAGAAAGCGCCATGTCTCCGCGTTCCAGTGTACCCCGCCGCCTCCGACGCCATTCATCGGCATGAACGCGCCCCAAGAGCGGATCGGCAGCGCCTGCTGGTCCATCTTGTTGCGAAAGGTGAAGGTCGTCTGCGCCGGCCGGAGAAACAATTCGCAGCGAAAACGATAGCGTAGCTCGTCCTGGGCGTAGGTTGTCGGAAAGTCGGTCGCGGTGTCCCGCCACGGGCCGCGCTCGATCGCGACGACGTCGAGGCCTTCGTCGGTCAACTCCTGCGCGAGGATCGAGCCCGTCCAGCCGAGGCCGATGATCGCTACGTCCTTGCGGGGAAGCTTGCGCGCCATGGTCCGCCCTCAGGTCTTGCGTGGACTCCAATCCGCTCGTCCCGCGATGCTGACAGGCGGACGGGGGTAGCGTTCGTTATGACGCGGGACCCAGTCGCGGTAATCGTAACGGGCGCCGGGATAGCCGATCATGCGCCAAGAGCACATGTCTCGATTGCCGCCGTAAATCGGGTCGGCGAAAAATCCCTCCTGCACGTTTGTCAGGAGCATGTCGAAGAACGCCTGCCCGTCGACGCCGTCCAGTTTCGCCGCGCCGCTCTCCAAGTCGCCAATTACTGCATCTTTGTCCGCATCGCTGAGGGAGGCGAAGGCGCCTCCCTTCTTCGTCCGGCAATATTGGTCGAGCGCCGCCAGCGCCTTGCGGTATTGGACGGCTGGATCGTCTTCATCCTGCGGGCCCTGCGACGGCGTTCCCTTGATGAACGGCGGGCTGACATAGAGACCGGCCCTGCGCCCGTAGGGACCGGCAAGCTGCCGATCGATGAACACCGCGCATCCGGCGTCTTTGCCGCCGGGAGTATCGGGATCTGGGGGGATGAGGCGATCGGCCAGCGCCTCTACCGCCGCCGCCTCCTGCTCCTCGAAGAAGAGCCACGGTCCGGGTTTGACCGGTCGCGGAGGCGAGCCGGCCTCCGGCCGCCACGGCAGCGACAAAAGCGTCTGCGCGCGAGTCGCCGTCGCGCTGGCAACGAAAGCCGCGGCGCTTCCCAGGAGTTCGCGTCGATGAATCTTCACCACGCCGCCTCCACTCAAAAGGGCGATGAGGGGGCCTCAAGGGCCGCCTGTCGCGCCGTAAATTCGGTCGCTAAAATAGCTCAAATCGTTCGAGGCGAAAAGCACGTAGATCGGCGCCAGTTCCGCCGGCTGACCCGGCCGCCCCAATGAGGTATTCGCGCCGAACGACAGCAGGGCCTTGTGCGGCGACGCTGTCGTTTCGCGTCGCGATGCTTAAGCCATCAACGATATCAACTTTAGCGATGTCCAACAGGGTGAAGGCCCCGTTCTATTGCTTCCACGAGGACGATATGGCGAAGGGTCGGGTCAAAGGGAACAGAAAGACGAAGAAGCCGAAGGCGCGACGGGTCGCGCACAAAGATTCGCCCGTCACGGGCGGACCAGCCTCGAGCCGTTTGACTTCCTCCCTGTTCTCAAGATCTCATGAACGAACATATGTGAACGATCGCGCGCGAAGCGAAGCGCAGGCGACAGGGAGGGAGCAACGGCATGCCGGCGATCGCGTCGAACGTCATCGTCGAAAGCGAGGCGTTTCGCGCCAATCGTCTCGCCTATTTGGAGCTCATCGCCCAATTCCGATCGCTCGAGCGCAAGGTTCGCGCCGCTTCGGCGCGCGCCGACGACAAGTTCCGTTCCCGCGGGCAACTGCCGCCGCGCGAAAGGATCAACTGGCTCGTCGACCGCGACTCGCCCTTTCTCGAGCTCTCGACGCTCTGCGGCCTTGGCATGCACGAGGACGACGGCGTCGACAACGTGTATGGCGGCGGGCTCATCGCCGGCATCGGCGTCGTCTCGGGCGTGCGGTGCCTGATCGCGGCGAACGACTCGGGCATCAAGGGCGGCACCGCGCACCCGATGGGCGTGGAGAAGGCGATCCGCGCCCAGGAGATCGCGCTCCACGAAAAACTGCCCTACGTCCAGCTGGTCGAGAGCGCGGGCGCCAACCTCCTGCTTCAGGCCGAGATGTTCGTGCGCGGCGGCGCGACCTTCGCCAACATGGCGCGCCTGTCGGCGGCCGGGATTCCCGTCATCTCGATCGTGCATGGCTCCTCGACCGCGGGCGGCGCCTATCAGACAGGCCTCGCCGATTACGTCGTCATGGTGCGCGGGCGCTCGAAAGTCTTCCTCGCGGGGCCCCCGCTGCTCAAGGCCGCGACCGGCGAGATCGCCAAGGACGAGGCGCTCGGCGGGGCCGAGCTGCACTGCGTCACGACGGGCCTCGGCGAATACCTCGCCGAGGACGATGCCGACGCCCTGCGCATCGGCCGGGAGGTTCTCGCCCACCTCGGCTGGGGCGGGCCGACACCGCGGCCCCCCGCGCGCGCCCCGCTCTACGATGCGGAGGAGCTGCTCGGCGTCGTGCCGGTCGACTACCGAAAGCCTTACGACGTGCGCGAGGTGATCGCGCGGATCGTTGACGGCTCGGAGTTTCTCGACTTCAAGCCGGGCTACGGCGCCGAAACGGTGTGCGGCCACGCGGCGATCGAGGGCCGTCCCGTCGGCCTGATCGGCAACAACGGCCCGATCGACTCGGCGGGCGCGAGCAAGGCCGGGCAGTTCATCCAGCTCTGCTGCCAGGCGGGCCTGCCGATCGTGTTCCTGCAGAACACGACCGGCTATCTCGTCGGCGTCGCGGCGGAAACCTCGGGCATCGTCAAGCACGGCTCGAAGATGATCCAGGCGGTCACCAATGCGAACGTGCCGAAGCTCACGCTGCAGATCGGCGGCTCGTTCGGGGCCGGGCATTACGGCATGTGCGGGCGCTCTTTCGGCCCGCGCTTTTTGTTCTCCTGGCCGAACGCGCGCTTTGCAGTGATGGGCGGCGAGCAGGCGGCCAAGGTGATGACGATCGTCGCGGAGGACGCGGCGGCCGCGCGGGGGCTGCCGTTCGACGGCGACAAGGTGATGGCGCAAGGGGCGAAGATCGTCGCCGGCTACGACAGGCAGTCCACCGCGCTCTTCGCCACTGCACGCCTGTGGGACGACGGGCTGATCGATCCGCGCGACAGCCGGGCGACGCTCGCCTTCTGCCTCGAGACCTGCGCGGAAAGCGACGCGCGCGTCTTGCGGCCGAACGCGTTCGGCGTGGCGAGGTTCTGACATGGCGCTCGTTCGCACCCGGCAGACGGGCCGCAGCATGGTCCTCACCCTGGCGGACCCCGGCCGCCAGAACGCCCTCTCGGCCGAAATGGTCGCCGACGTCGGGCTCGCTCTCGACGCTGCGCCGCATAACCTCGCCGCGCTGGTCGTCGAGGGCGACGGCGGCGTCTTCAGCGCGGGTGCCGACCTCAAGTCGCTTTCGGCCGCGTTGGCAAAGCCGCCGACGCCGGGCGAGACTGATCCGCTGCAGACGCTCAACGCCGCCGGCGGGCGTTTCTTCGCCCGTTTCGCCGCGTTGCCCTTCGTCACCATCGCGGTCGTCGACGGCGCAGCCGTCGGCGGCGGCATGGGACTCGCCGCTGCGGCCGACGTCGTGGTCGCAACCTCCAAGGCGCGGTTCGCGTTGACTGAGACGAGCCTCGGCCTCCCGCCGGCGCAGATCGCCCTTTACCTCGTCGCCCGTCTCGGCGAGCGGGTGGCGCGGCGACTCGCGCTGACCGGCGCCCGGCTCGACGGCCGCGAGGCCGCCGCGATCGGCCTCGCCGACTTCTTTTGCGAGAGCGAAACGGAGCGCGAGGCGCGAGTCGAAGCGCTCATCGAGGCGATCGAGCGTTGCGCGCCGGGCGCCAACGCCGAGACGAAGCGACTCTTTCGCGCCTGCCGCGCGGAACCGCCGGAGGTTTACATCGAGACCGCGGCGCAAAGTTTCGCCGCGGCCTTGCGCGGACCGGAAGGGCGGGAGGGGCTCGCGGCCTTCGTCGGCAAGCGCGCGCCGTTCTGGGCGAGGGGAGCCAAATGAGCGCGCGGTTTTCCTCCGTCCTCATCGCCAATCGCGGCGAGATCGCCTGCCGGATCCTTCGCGCCGCACGCGCCGAGGGCCTCAGAGCCATTGCGGTCTACAGCGACGCCGACGCCAAAGCGCCGCACGTCCGGCTCGCCGACGCTGCCGTCCGCATCGGCCCGTCGTCGCCGGCTGGGTCCTACCTCTCGATCGGCGCGCTGATTGACGCGGCCAAGGCGACCGGCGCGGAGGCGGTTCATCCGGGTTACGGCTTTCTGGCCGAGAACGCCGATTTTGCCGACGCCTGCGCCACCGTAGGGCTCGTCTTCGTCGGGCCGCCGCCCGCGGCGATCCGCGCCATGGGCGACAAGAGCGCGGCCAAGGCGGCGATGGAGCGCGTCGGCGTCCCTTGCGCGCCCGGCTATCACGGCGACGACCAGAGCCTCGCGCGCTTCGTCCAGGAGGCGGCCCGCGTCGGCTACCCACTGATGGTCAAGGCGACCGCCGGCGGAGGCGGGCGCGGCATGCGCATCGTGCGCGAGCCCGAGGCCGTGGAGGCGGCCATCGCCGCCGCCCGATCCGAGGCCGAAAACGCATTCGGCGACGGGCGTCTCTTGATCGAGCGCGCGCTCCTTGGCGCGCGTCATGTAGAGGTGCAGGTTTTCGGCGACGAATCCGGACATATTGTTCATCTCGGGGAGCGCGATTGCTCGATCCAGCGCCGCCATCAGAAGGTGATCGAGGAGGCGCCGTCGCCCGCGGTCACGCCGGAATTGCGTGAGGCGATGGGGGCTGCGGCGGTCAAGGCCGCTGCGGCCGTCGGCTACGTCGGAGCCGGGACGGTCGAGTTCCTGCTCAACGGTTCAGGCCGCTTCTATTTTCTCGAGATGAACACCCGCATCCAGGTCGAGCATCCGGTGACCGAATGCGTGACGGGCGTCGATCTGGTGCGGCTGCAGTTCCACGTCGCGCAGGGTCGCGCGCTGCCCTTCGCCCAGTCCGACTTGGCGCTCCGCGGACACGCGATCGAGGCGCGGCTCTACGCCGAGGACCCGACGGCCGATTTCCTGCCTTCGATCGGAACGCTGGCGGCATGGCGGCCGGGCTCGGGCGAAGGCGTGCGGATCGACGCCGGCGTCGAGGCCGGCTCGACGGTGACGCCCTTCTACGATTCGATGCTCGCCAAAATCGTCGTCTCCGGCGAGACCCGCGAGGAGGCGCGGCTGCGGCTCCTGCATGCGCTCGAAGCGACCTTTGTCGCAGGGGTCGTCACCAACCGCGATTTTCTGATCGAGGCGCTCAGCCGGCGCGAGTTCGTCGAAGGCGCCGCGACGACCGCTTTCGTCAGCGATGCGCCTTTCGCCCCCGCTCCAGCAAGCCGTTCGGCGATCGCGATTGCGGCGCTGCTCATCGCCGAGCTCGGCGGCCCCCCAGCGCCGACCGCCGGCTGGCGCGCAGCGCCGCTGAGGCTTGCATTCGACGGCGGCGAACGCCGCGTCTCGGTTCGGCGGCAGGGCGAGGAGACCTTCGTCGCCGTCGACAACGAGGACGTCGATTTGAGGTTGATCGAGCGTGGCGAGCGGGACGTTCGCTATGCGATCGACGGCGTCATCAGGCGCGCGGTTCATGCGCGCGACGGCGACGATCTCTGGCTGGACGTCGAAGGCGGCTGCCGGCGCTTCATCGACAAAACCTACGCGCCGCCGCGGCTGAAGGACGCCGAGGCCGACGGCGCCGTGCGCTCGCCGGTCAGCGGCGTCGTCGTCGCCGTGGAGGCGAAGGCCGGCGACGCCGTGCGGCGCGGTCAGGCGCTCGCCACCGTCGAAGCGATGAAGATGCATCATGCGATTCTCGCGCCGATCGACGGCGTGATCGCGGAGGCGCACGCCGTCGCCGGCCGGCAGACGCACGCGCGCGCGCTCCTTTTCGCGATCGCGCCGGAAGGATCCTGACATGGACAAAGCCGTGGTCACCTGCGCGCTCACCGGCGTCCTCACCGACCCTGCCGTCTATCCGGCGCCAGTCACGCCCCAGGAGATGGCGCGCGAAGCCAAACGTGCGGCCGACGCGGGCGCGAGCGTGGTCCATGTCCACTTCCGAAAGCTTGAGCCGGGCAAGGGCCACCTGCCCTCGTGGCAGCCCGAGGTCGCTTGCGCCGTCATCGCGGCCATTCGCGACGCCTGCCCCGACATCATCGTCAATCAGACGACCGGCGTGGTCGGCCCCGACATCTCCGGTCCGCTCGCCTGCCTCGGCGCGGTCCGTCCCGAGATCGCCGCGCTCAACGCCGGCTCGCTGAACTATCTGAAAACCCGCGCCGACGGGACCTGGGCCTGGCCGCCCATGCTGTTCGACAATCCGGTCGAGAAGGTCGCGGCCTTTCTTTCCGTCATGCGCGAATGCGCGATCGAGACGCGGAAAGCGGCCGGCACGGTTACACTCTTCGATGATGGGGATGAGATTCTCCTCAATAAACTGGCGCGT
>NZ_JBKQOT010000359.1:0-5040 GCF_052145395.1 Roseiarcus sp. | reverse complement strand
TTTGGCGGATGTCGGATAAAGACGTGCTGGGCAAGGCTCTTCGGCAGATCCTCCATCTCCACTATGAGCCATCCGGTTAAGGTTGCGGTGAGAACGGCATGACGACTCCCTACTGCGTTGTCGGCTGCACCCGCGGAACCGGGCTGCAGATTGCCCGCCAGCTCGCGGAACGAGGGGCACCGGTCTTGGGCGTCGCCCGTGATCCGGTGAAGGCGCGCGGTCTGCTTCCGGCTGCGGCCGAGATCCGCGCGGGCGACGTCACTGACCCCAGCTCGCTCTCGGCCGCGCGCCTTGGCGCGTGTTGCGCGATCTTCTTCGCGGTGACATATGAGGGCCTGGTGAACGTCGTCGACGCCGCCAAGGCGGCGGCGTTCACCGGCCGATTCGTTCTCGTGTCCGGGATGGGGTCCGAGCTCCCGTCCTTCACGTCGTTCGCCATGGCGCGACGCGTCTCGCCGGTCTCATCGCGCCGCGTAAAATCGGTCGAGTTCGCGTTCGCTGATAGCGATCTCGGTGGAAACGTAGGCCCGTTCGCTGTCCGAACGGCACAACGGCGCCTTGCCGTTGTGGTAGATGAGCACGGATTTCAGCCACCGCTCGAGGGCGTCGCGTGACACGCCTGCCCCGGTCAGGTTGTCCCCGAACCGGCGCACCCTGACGCCGATCCGCTCGTCGAACACGAAAGACTGGCCGGCGGCCGCGACGAACAGGAAGAGGTCGCAGTCTTCCATAATCGTAAGAACCGGACTGAACCACGGCGTTCTGCGAACGGCGTCGCGGCGTAGGACGACGCTGGGCGTCATGGGAACAAACTCGCTCATGACGAAGGCTCTTCGGCAGGTCTCGGCGTCCAGGAGATGGAAGCCGCCTCCAAGCGACCTGTTCGCCGCAGCCACAGGAGCGGATTGCCCCCGAATCGCCGCCTCGAGCCGCTCAGCCGACCAGACGCTGGCGATGTCCTCGAACTCCACGGCCGAGAAATAGACGCTCGTCTCGGGGCCGGCCGCGAGCGCTTCGATGGCGCGCGCAAGATGCGCAGGCGCCCAGAGGTCGTCCGAATCGAGAAAGGCGACAAGCTCATAGTCGCCCGGCGCCTCGATTGCCGCGTTGCGGGCGGCGGCGGCGCCCTGATGGCGGAGAGGGATGAGGCGGATGCGCGCATCCCTCGCGCGGAAGTCCTCGACGACCCGCGCGGTGTCGTCGGTCGACCCGTCGTCCGCCACGACAATTTCGAAATCGGCAAACGTCTGGTCGAGAACGGAAGCCAGCGCCTCGCCTACGCAGCCGCTGCGGTTAAATGCAGGGATGATGACGCGGATGAGCGGGCTCAAGGAGAAAGGCCCGGAAAGTCGTCGAGACTCATATGCGGAAGGCCCTGCAGCGCGCTCCTGTCGCTGAGATTGACCACCTGGACGCCCTCCGTCGCAAGTTCGCGACTGAGCTCGAGGAACATGCGATCGAGCGCTTCGGCGCACGCATTGAGGTTATGAGAAGCGCTGGAGTCGAAAAAATAGCCGCCGCGGAAGTCGACGCCGATCAGGCCGATCGGGTTTGCGCCCATGAAACCCGCCAGCCCGAGCGCCAGATAGGTCGAGGTTAGCGGCGCGCCACGGTGGTAGAGGCCGCTCTCGTCGGCCGCTCGCGCGGTTTCCGAGAAAGTAAGCGGGCACGAAACGACGTGGGCGCCGGAAATTCCCGTGTCGGCGTCGGTGAAGATGAACCGCGATCCGGAGCCTTCGATGAACCGGCGGCGATCGGGCGGAAAGGCTTCGAGCGCGTCCATGCAAACGAGGTAGGTCGGGTCGAAGGCGCGGCCAATGTCATTCACGCCGATGCTCGAGCAGGAGGGCGGCGCGCGCAGCGAAGTGAGCGACTCCCCGAGCCCGCACGCCACCATCGGCTCGCCCCGGTGTAGGCGACGAAAATCGGCAAAGGCTTTCACGCGACCGCAGCCACCCCGCATTTGACCATATGGTCCAGCGCGTCGGATACGTCTTTTTGAATCTCAGCCTCGCCGCCTTCGAAGTCTCTTACGATAAGACTGACCATTTCCCTTGCCGTGCGCGGCGTCTCGAGCAGGGACCAGATCAGCGCGCCGGCGTCATCCATGGCGACGCAATCGCCGCTGTCCACGTTCATCACGAGCCGCCAACCCCGGTCGTCGGGAACGGAGATAGCGCGGCCGTCGCGGGCGATGCGTTGGTCGAGGCCGATTCTTGCTGGCGGGGGTTGAGGGGCGGCGGCCGCCGAAGCGTCCTCGAAGCCTCGCCGCAACACGTCGAAGGCGATGCAGACGCGGTCCTTCGCGAGATGTGTCGGCCACGTGCGGTGGGCGAAATAGGATGGGAACAGGATCAGATCGCCGGCGCGCGGCTGAAGCCTGAATCCGGGCCATGCGGCGACGGGACCGGGGGCGCCCAGCGGGAGCGGTCCGAATTCGATTTGTCCGGCGTGGGGCGCGTCGCTCTCCGAGAGGTCCGGCATCTCGACATAGAAGACGCCGCTTAGCCACCCATCGGGGTGGATATGCCAATCCTCATGGCCGACCCCGTGCACGGACACGACCCAGCTAACCAGTCTTGCCTGATCCGGTTTCATCGCGGCCATCGGCTGATCGTCAGGCGGCAGGGCCAACAGGTCCGCCCGCTTCTCGACATAGTCCGCAATGGCCGCCTGAATGTGCTGAAAGATTGCATCGAGCCAGACATTGCCGGCCACAATGTGGGCGACCTCGATGCGCCTGCCGCTCCCGACGGTCGCCTTCGCTCTCGGCAGGCCGGTCCAACGGTCCGACGCGCTCAAGCTCCCGGCGAGCTCGCGCATCCAACTTGGCTCGAGCCCAAGCGATCTGTGCTCGACCCAGATCTCTTTGTCGGTCATCCGCTGCACGAATGCGAGCTCATCTGGCGTGCGGGCGGCCAGCGCCAAGGCCGACGCCATCCGCGGAGTCCATCGTCCGCCGGCTCGTAGGCGCCCGCACAAATCCCACAATTCCGTCTGACGCTTTCTGACCAACAAAGTCTTGAAGACGACGAGCCCGGACCAATCGTCCTCAGGGTTCTGCTCCAAGGTCTCGCGCGCAATCGCATAAGCCTCCGACGTCTTCTGCGACTCGTGCAGGACGCGCGCCCATGGTCCCCTGCTCTCCGCATTTCCGACGGCGACGGCGCGCTCGAACGCCCGCTCGGCAAGTCCGCTATCGCCCATCGCGAAGGCCGCCAAGCCAAGATAATGCAGGCATTCCGGGTCCGGCGCCGAAGCATCCAAGAGCGGCTTGAACTGTTCCACCTGCTCCTCGAGCGCATCTTCGACGAAGAGGTAACGCGCCAGTCTCCGACCCGTCTCCCGATGCGACGGGTTCCGCCGGTATGCGGCGCGGATCATTCGTCCGGCCTCCTCGCGGGTGACCTGTCTGACGTCGAGCATGCGACCCTCCCTTTTTGAGATCGTGAGACTATCCCGGCTATGAGAACGATGAGGCGGGCCTGAAATCAGAGAGCTGCTTCAGCCAAACTTCAACGGTCATCGCTCGGAGCAGTAGGGCTTCAGCGCCGGTCTTCCCGGCGCAGGCTTCCTGAATTGCGTGGCGCCATCCATCCGCGTCGACCAGTCCGAGCGCCGCGAGGCGAGGCGAGTCACAAAGGTAATCTTGCCACGGCTTCGATCGGCGCAGCCCTTCCACGAAACTGCGGGTTCCCGTTCCAAACCCGATCCGCGTTCGGATGTCGTCGTCGATCAGTCCCTTGAGCGCCCTTCTCTGCAGGTAGCGGTCGCACAAGGGCAGGTGTTTCTGGGACCAAGGGATCGCCCACAGGAATTCGAACAGCGGGCGATGGAACAGGGGATAGCGGCATGCGTACAGGCCGTCCGACGCATTCTGGTCCTCCGCGCATTGCCAGAGATCGTCCAGGATGGCCTGGTGGCCGGGGGTTTTGCAGTGGGGGGCCGCGGCCTTCGGCTGGCGCGGACGGGAGCGGCGAAGCGGCCGTCTGCCGCAGAGCAGCCAGGAGGGATGCAAATGGTAAGGGGGAGGACGCACGCTGCTGCGCCGGACATGACGAAGCGCCGGCAATAAGAGGCCATGGGTCAGCCAGTAGGCAAGCGGGCGGCGCGGCCTCGACTCGCGCATCCAATGTCGCACGGGCCCGATTGCGCCCGCCAGATCGCCGGCAAACAGCGGGTCCGCCAGATGAGAAGGCGCAGGCCCCATTTCGGCGCCCATGAAGCTGTCGCCGCCGTTGCCGGTGATTTCGATGTCCGTTCCGATCAGCCCAGCAAGCGCGGCGTTCACGCGTTGGTGGATGACCGCGCTGTCGGGCGCGCCGCAAAAGCGCTGCGGCAACTCGCCGAACGGAAGAACGTCCGCGGCGTTGATGGCCTGCCAGACGAGGCCCCGGCGCTCGACAATCCGCTTGATCCACGGCGACTCGTCCGCATCGGGCCACTGCGGAGCGATGATCGAAAATGCTTTCAATCCGGGACAAGCATCGAGCGCGGGCGGTAGGAGGGTGTTGGAGTCCAGTCCGCCAGAAAGGCCGAGCCAGGCTGACGGACGATCGCGCAGCGCGCCTTTGACGGACTCGCGCACGAGGCTGAGGAAATGGTCGACATATTGCTCAGGGCTCCCGTAGACAACTGGCTCGACGCCCCTTGGATCCCAATCACTCTGTCGCGACGCGGATCCCTTGCTTATCCATAAGCTGGTTCCCGTCTCCAGTCGGCCGATCGACCTGTAGACCGTGTCCTCGGCGCCCGGGCCGCCGTCGAGAAGATAGCGCCGGACCTCCTTCAGATTGATGGAATTGCGGGCCTCGTCATCGACCAGGTCGCGCACCCTGGTCGCGAAGCGCAAGCGGCCGACCTCGAGGCTCCAGTAGAGGGGGACCACGCCGAGGGCATCGTGGGCGAGCAGGGCCTCGCCTCCCCGGCGATCGGCGACCGCCAATGCGAATTGGCCATCGAGGCGCGCAGCAAGGCGACGACCCCAGCGTTCGAAGCCCTTGGCGATGACATCGGCGACGGAAACGCCGCCGGCGCAAC
>NZ_JBKQOT010000358.1:0-8880 GCF_052145395.1 Roseiarcus sp. | reverse complement strand
TCAGGCCACGCAACTGGTGAACTTCGCCCAGGGCGAGATGGCGATGTTCTCGACCTACTTCGCCTGGAAGCTGACCGATCTCGGCTGGCCGTACTGGCGGGCCTTCGCCGTCACCGTCGTCGTCTCGTTTCTCGGCGGGGTCGCGATCGAGCGCGTCGTCGTCCGCCCCTTCGCCAAGGCGCCGGTGCTCGCCTCCATCATCGTGTTCATCGGCCTGGCGCTGATCTTCAACGCGCTCGCTGGCTGGATCTACGGCTATTCCGTGACCGATTTCCCGACGCCGTTCGATGGGCCCCCATGGTTCGGGCAGCGATACATGTCGGCGCATGAATCCGGCTCGGTGCTGGTCAGCCTCTGCGTGCTCATGCTGGTCTACGCCTTCTTCCGCTTCACCCCGCTCGGCCTCGCCATGCGCGCCGCCGCGCAGAACCCGACGTCGAGCCGGCTCGTCGGCATCCGGGTCGGCTGGATGCTGGCGATCGGCTGGGGGCTCGCCGCGGCGATCGGCGCGATCGCCGGCATGATGGCGGCGCCGATCGTCTATCTCGATCCGAACATGATGGCCGGCGTTCTTCTTTACGCATTCGCCGGCGCGGTGCTTGGCGGCATCGACAACCCGTTCGGCGCGGCCTTCGGCGGCTTCGCCGTCGGCGTGCTCGAGAACCTGATGGGCGCCTATGTGGTCGGCTCCGAGGTGAAGCTGTCGGTGGCGCTCGCCATCATCGTCGGCGTGCTCGTCTGGCGTCCGTCCGGCCTGTTCGGCCGGCGGCTGGTGGCGAGGGTGTGACGATGTCCCCATCGCCCGCGCCGAGGACGCTTCTGACGCTCGCGGTGTTCGCGGCGGCGCTCGTCTTTCCGTTCCTGGCCTCAGGCTACCATCTCTATCAGGGCGCGCAGGTGCTGATCCTCGCCATCGCGCTCCTTGGCCTGAACCTGCTAACCGGCTTCAACGGCCAGATCTCGCTCGGCCACGGGGCGTTCTTCGCCATCGGCGGCTACGGTGCGGCGATCCTCACGGCGAAGCTCGGCGTCCCGTACTTTGTCGCGATTCCGCTGGCGAGCCTCGTCTGCTTCGGCGCAGGCTTTTTGTTCGGTTTTCCGGCGCTGCGCTTCGGCGGCCTCTATCTTGCGCTCGCGACTTTCGCCCTCGCGGTCGCCACGCCGCAGATCCTCGCCTACAGGGGATTCGACGCCTGGACCGGCGGGTCGAGCGGCGTTTCGCTTATGAAGCCGTACGCGCCTTTCGCGCTGCCGCTGACGACCGACCAGTGGCTCTATCTCGTGTGCCTGATCTCCGCCGCGCTCCTTTATTTCGCCGCCCGCAACCTTGTCGTGAGCCGCATCGGCCGGGCGCTGATCGCGTTGCGCGACCAGCCGGTCGCGGCGGAGACGATGGGCGTCAACGCGGCGCTGTTGAAGACGACCTGCTTCGGGATGAGCGCGCTCTACGCCGGCGTCGCCGGGGGCTTGAGCGCGCTCGCGGTCGGCTTCGTATCGCCGGAAAGTTTTGGCTTGGCGCTGTCGCTGTCGTTCCTGGTCGGCATTGTCGTCGGCGGGTTGGCCTCGCTCGGCGGCGTTCTTTTCGGCGCGCTGTTCATCGAGTTCGTGCCCAACCTCGCCGACCAGATGTCGGTCACTTTCGGCGAGAGCGCCAAGGCGCTGCCGGGCGCGATCTACGGCGTGCTGCTCATTTTGGCGATGGCGGTCATGCCGGCCGGCGTCGCCGGAGCGTTGCGGGCGGTCGTACGGCGGACGGTCCATTCACGGTGAAGGCGGCGGCGGGCCGGTCCGCCGTGAAGCGAGTGAGGGAGGAGATCGATGATCACACGACGTTCGTTTTTGCAATCGGGCGCGGCGGCTGCGGCCTTCGCGGCAAGCGCGCGCGCGGCGCGGGCGGAAACGCCCGGCGTCACCGACACGGAGATCAAGATCGGCCAGACGATGCCCTACAGCGGCCCGGCGTCGGCCTACGGCGTGATCGGCCGCACCGAGGCCGCCTATTTCAAGATGATCAACGAACAGGGCGGCGTGAATGGGCGCAAGATCAACCTCCTCAGCCTCGACGACGGCTACAGCCCGCCGAAGACGGTCGAGCAGGTGCGAAGGCTGGTCGAGGACGAGAAGGTCGCCTTCCTGTTCAACACACTTGGCACCGCGCCGAACCTCGCGATTCGGCAATATCTCAACGACAACAGGATTCCGCAGCTCTTCGTCTCGACCGGCGCGAGCGTGTTCTCCGACCCGGCGCACTTCCCCTGGACGATCGGCTACAACCCGAACTACCAGACCGAGGCGCGCATCTACGGCAAGCACATCCTCGCCACCAAGCCGGACGGCAAGATCGCGGTGCTCAATCAGAACGACGGCTTCGGCAAGGAGTACTTGAGCGGCCTCAAGGACGCGCTCGGCGACAAGTCGGGGATGATCGTCAAGGAGGCGTCCTACGAGACGAGCGAGCCGACGGTCGACTCGCAGGTCGTGACGCTGCAGGGCTCAGGGGCCGACATCCTCATCATCGCCGCGACGCCGAAGTTCGCCGCGCAGGCGATCCGCAAGTCCTATGATCTCGGTTGGAACGGCGTGCGCTATCTCAGCAACGTCTCGCCGTCGATCGCGACGGTGCTCAAGCCGGCGGGGCTCGAGAAGTCGAAAGGGTTGATCTGCGCCTATTACGGAAAGGACCCGACGGACGCCAAATGGAAGGATGATCCGGGGATGAAAGAATGGGCGGCCTTCTGCGACAAGTACCTTTCGCACGCGGAGTTCCTCGACGCCAACGCAGCCTACGCTTACAGCGCCGCAGGAACGATGCTTCAGACGATCAAGCAGTGCGGCGCCGACCTGTCGCGCGACAACGTCATGAAGCAGGCGGCCAACATCAAGGACCTGGAACTGCCGCTGTTGCTGCCCGGCATGCGCATCAATACGTCGCCGACCAACTTCAGCCCGATCCGGCAGATGCAGCTCGCCAGCTTCGACGGTCAAAGCTGGCAACTCTTCGGGGAATTGTTGATGGGCTGACGAGAGTCGCTCCCGCCTGGGGAGCCGCTACGGAAGGCGACGGACCGCCGGGCGAACTTCATCCGCGCCGGTCCGGCCGGGAGTTGCGTGGCCGCGGCCCCCGGCAATTCGCCGGGGGCCTTTGAGCCAGGTGGCGGTAGAGGGGTGGGTCCGCCAAAAGAACTTGGCTCATGTCCTGACGTCGCGGCTGGGGTGGGGGCCCAGCGCCTCTGCGCAAGTCATGTAAACCTGCTGATCGCGGAGAGGACCGAAGCGCCCGGGGGGCTTCCGACGCTTCGCCGCAACGCAGGAACTCATTCCGCTCGGAGCGCTTCGGGCGCCGCCGGGCGGCTTGCTCTTGCTCGGTCCTCGTGCCGGGCGCCTCAGTTCGACGCCGCCCGGCCGAGAAGTCGACGGCGCCGCATCACTTTCCGATCGGCGCGCCGGCGTTGGTTGTCGCCGAGGGGTTGGCACCCTGCGCGGCTGCAACGCCGACCGCAGCGCCCTGAACAGCCATTGCGGCGGCGGTCGTCGCGACTCTGCCACTGCCGAATGCCGACGCGCTGGCGCTCGCCGGTCCGGTCCCAACCGCGGCGCTCGCCGCCTCGCCTGGTGCGCTGACCGAGATGTGGCCATTGCTGACCGATACGGATGAGCCGCCTAAGCCGCCGATGGAGACGCCAATGCCGGCGGACGCCGATGCGCCGCCAACGCTGTGGCCACCTCCGCCGGCCTGGGCGGCACAGACGAAGCCAAACGTAGCAACGCCAAGAGCGAGTAGAAGCTTCCTCATGATCTTGTCTCCCAAAGGAAAGGCCCTCGCCCGACTAAAGGAGCGGAAGTCGAGCGAGGGCCACACTTCTTTCGCTGATCTAGACGATCAAGCTTGGCTTACTTTGCCGCGCCCGCGACGCCCTGCGCCGAGCTCGAGTCGCCACTGGCGGCCAAGCCGAAGCCATGGACCGATCCGCTCGCGCTGGAGGCCGCAACCGCGCCCGTCGCCGCGGTCGAACCGATGCCGATCGCGCCGGCAGCGGCCATGCCACTGTAGCTGGCGTTCGCCTTGCCGAACCCAGCGGCGAAGCCGCCAGTGCTCGTGCTGACGCCGACGCCGGCGACACCGCCATGACTGTGGCCAGCCGCGAACGCCGGTCCGGCGAGAGCAAGAATGGCGATAGTGGAAATAAGAATGCGCTTCATGGTCAATACCCCATAGACTCTGTGGCGGATTCCGCCGCCGCGGACCCCAGCTTTCGCGGGCTGGAATTGCACAGCCGCGCCTCTTCTTCGCTCATGGCGAGGAACGAGGCCGCATTTTTAGGCGTAAAAATCGTATCAGCTCGCGGACACTCTCCGAATGGCAACAGCCCACCACTCACTGCTTATCATGGCTTGTTGCAATTCGAAGTACTCAAACTGACAAGCCGAATGATAAAAGGAGTTCCCCGCGCTAATCTATCAATTTCTTGATGCAAAAAGAGATTGTACGGAGATTTAGGGCATGGTTCTAAATCGATGATCTAGAACTGCCGCATCTACGCTTCGGCAATTTGAGTTTTCAAAGGCTTGCAAGAGGATCAGTCAACCTATTGGATGTACATCTCAAAGGAGGTTGACACGCGTACTCTCGTGGTGGTATGCGAAAAGCTAATCAACGTTCCGTCAACCAATCTCGTGCGTCGCTCTGTAAGGCGCAGGGACAACGGATCGGGGGGAGAAAGGAATGAATATTTCTATTTAAAAGATCAGAAATTTACCGGGACTAGTGTTCCCGTAAATTTGGGAATGTCAACGGAGTCACAAAAGCCGTCAAAAAAGCGGCAGGTATGTGGCCCCCAATGAAGTTGGGGAGAATTTATTATGTTGGGGCAAAATATGGACGCTGGGTTTTCCCCGAATCTGGGCGATACCCGTCACACCTTGCTGATCGTCTCTCAAGTGCGATTGTTTAGCGAAAGCATTGCCGAGGCGATCGAGGGGAATCCAAACCTCACCGTCGTTGGACTGGCTGCGGATACGGGCGAGGCCCTGTCTGCGCTTCGTGCTCATCCTTCGGCGACCGTTCTCATCGACGCCGCCTTCCCGAGAGGACTGGAAGCTCTCCGGGCGATTCGCGACGCCGACCCGTCCACGCCGATCATCGTCTTCGCTCTCGTGGAGACCGAAGACAACATCATCCCCTGGGTCAAAGGCGGAGCGACCGGTTACATTCCTTCGACCGCCTCGATTCACGCGGTCTCGCAGATGTCGACGCCATCATCCGCGGCGAGCAGATCTGTTCGGGCGCCGTCGCGTCCGGGCTGATGCGCCGCGTCAGGACCTCGATAAGCCCGGATGACTCCGCCGTGCGGTTCGCGATGTCGCTGAGCACGCGCGAGAACGAGATCGTCAAGATGATCGCAGGGGGCTTGAGCAACAAGGAAATCGCACGCCGCCTGAATATCGAAGTTTCGACGACAAAATCGCACGTCCACAATCTGCTCTCGAAGCTTGGACTTCAGAGCCGCGCACAGGTCGCCTACTGGGCCCGCCTGCAAGACGGACACTCTCGGTGAATTTCGATCGACAGTCGCATTCATGTGGCGACAATTGGAGCGATCGACCATGAGGATCAACTGGGCAAAGGGTGGATCGTGACCTTTTGCATCGAATCGCCTTGGCGTCGCTACTCCATTGCTTTTGGCCAAGTTAGCTAAGAGCAACCGGAGTTTGCGTCAAAGGTTCCCTCAGCTCCACGCCTTCAGCGACCCGAAGCGGACGAATTTCTTCGAGAAGTGGCGGTCCATGCGGGCGAGGACGTCTCGCAGGAAGGCGACGCCTTCGGCGAGATAGGGGCCCTTGTTGAGCATGACGCATTCTGCGCCCTGGGCGCTCGCGGCGTCGGTCATCTCGGCCCGGCTCGCCACGCCGTCGCGCACGTAATTGTCGAGCACCTGGGTCGCCCAGACGACCGGGGTGTGCGCCGCTTCGCACAGCCACAAAATCTCTTCCTGCATCTCGGTGAGGCGGGCGAAGCCGAGTTCGACCGCGAGATCCCCGCGCGCGATCATCACCGCCGTCGGATTATGGGCGGCCGATTGCAGGATCAGGCGCGGCAGGTTCCGCACCGCGAGCGGCGTCTCGATCTTCAGCACGATCCCAAGCGGTTCGCGCTTGGGGGCGCGGGCGACAAGATGGTCTTGAAGAAGCTCGATGTCTTCGGTGCGCTGCACGAACGAGAAGCCGATGAGGTCGGCGTGCTCGGCGACGAAGTCGAGGTCGCGGAAGTCCTTGGAGGTCAGGGGCGGCAGCTCGAGTTCGGTCGAGGGGAAGTTGACGCCCTTGCCGGGCTTCAGCCGCACGCCCTTCTCGCGCGAGGCGTAGACCTCGATCTCGGCCCGGCCGGCCGTCTTGGACACCACTCGGGCCGCCGCCTTGCCGTCGTCGATGAACACCTCCGCGCCGATGGTCAGCTGGTCGACAAGCTCGGGGAAGTTCAGCGAGAAGGCGATCGGGTCCTTGGTCTTGTCCCTCAGCTCGTCGATCAGCGTGGCGCGGTCGCCGCGCATGAGCCGCGCCTTCGGCGGCGCCTTGACGCGCTGGATGCGGCACTTCGGTCCGCCGAGGTCCATCAGGATCTTGCAGGGACGTTCGAGTCGCGCCGAAGCCTCACGCACATTGTCGACCATCCGCCCCCAGGCTTCGGCGTCGTCGTGGGCGCAGTTGATGCGCGCACAATCCATCCCGGCGGCGACCAGGTTCTCGATGAGCTCCGGGTGGGTCGCGGCTTCCGGCGGCATGGTCGCCATCACCCGCACGCGCGGGGCGCCCCTCGGTCGCTTGCCGAACACGCGGTCGGCCTCGGCTTCCAGCTCCGAGGCGCCCGCGCGGGCGACCGCGGGGCCGGGGTAAGGGACGTTGCTCTCGCCGGTCAGGCGCCTGAGCGTCACGATCAGCACATCGAGCGTCGCCGCCACCTTCGCCTCGCTGCGGCCGAGCGAGGAGAGGCCGCGTGCGGCGAGTCGCAGCTGCAGGTCGTTGAGGTCATGGCTGCGCAGCGCGATGTAGTGCGATAGGTTCGTTGCTCGGGAGGTCGCCTGCTCCGAGGCCGGACCCCATTCGCGCCTCAGCTCGGCGCCTTTCTGTTCAATGTCCTCGCGGAGCGCCTGCACTTCGATGAGGAGGGCGCGCAGGTCATCGAGGTCATTACCGGTCTTGGTCGCCATGGACGGCTACGCCCCCACGCGCGAGCGCTCCGACGGGGAATCGGTTTTCGCCACGCCTTACGGGTGTTTGACGTGCGAATATGACGCCTGTGCAACAGCGTGTCGCGGATGCGAATCTTCTGCGACAGCCCCGGGTTGCCGGGCGTTGCTGGGCCCATCTCTTGCGCCGCTTCGCCGCTGACCGTATTGCGGGAAAGCAGGCGGGCGGACGCTCACAACGGGAAAAAGGTCATGGCCGTCGAGTTCCACGGAAGGGTCGCGATCGTCACCGGCGCAGGCTCCGGCCTCGGGCGCTGCCACGCCTTGGGGCTCGCCGCGCGCGGCGCAAAAGTGGTCGTCAACGATCTCGGCCAGAACGGCGCGCCGTCGGAGAGCGCCCTCAAGGTCGTCGAGGAGATCCGGGCGAGGGGCGGCGTCGCCATGGCCGATGCCGCCGACGTCGCCGATTTCGAGCAGACGTCCGCGATGGCGGCGCACGCGGAGAAGGAATGGGGGCGGGTCGACATTCTGGTCAACAACGCCGGCGTGCTGCGGGACAAAACCTTCGCCAAAATGGAGATGGCCGAATTCGAGTTCGTCGTCCGCGTGCATCTGATCGGCTCGGCCAATTGCGCGAGGGCGGTTTGGAACGGCATGCGCGAGCGGAATTACGGCCGCATCGTGCTGACCTCGTCGGCCTCGGGCATTTATGGCAATTTCGGCCAGTCGAACTACGGCGCGGCGAAGGCCGGCATGATCGGACTGATGAACGTGCTGCACCTCGAAGGCGCGAAGAACGACATCCGCGTCAATATTCTCGCCCCGACGGCGCGGACTGCGATGACGGAGGGCCTCCTGCCGCCCCCGGCGGCGGAGCTCCTCGCGCCCGAGACGGTGACTCCGGCGGTGCTGTTCCTGGCGAGCGACGAGGCCCCGTCGCGCGTCATCCTTGGCGCCGGGGCGGGGACGTTCGCCGTCACCCACATCGCCGAGACCGAGGGAGTCTATCTCGACGACGCCGAGCGCACGCCGGAGACGATCGCGGCCCGGTGGACCGAGATTTCCGATGCCTCGACCGCCAAGCCGCTGCGCGACGCCTATTCCCAGACCCGGAAATTCGTCGCCGCCGCGGCGAAGGCGAAGGGGCTGGCGCTCGACTGGTGAGACAGGCAGGCTTTCGTTGGTCCTCCCCGACCGCTTTGTTCGCTCACGCTTTGGATGCTGATGCAGGTCCGTCTGCCCTCTGAATTGCGCTTTTGCGGGAGCGTGACCGCGGCGCGTCGCGACAAAGGAGAAAGCGGCGGCTATTGGCCTTTTGACAGAAGGCCCCAGGCCGGAGCGAGCCGATCGCGCATCGCCTCAAACACTTGGCGTCGCCGAGACAGGATGCCGGATAGCTCTGCGTCAGGCTCAATTCGACACGTGACGCGGGTCATTGCGGCGACCGCTGCATCCAGGTCGGGATAGAGTGACCGTGCTGCGCGATGGCCGAAACGTCTTCACCGGTCGCGTGCGGGACGTCTCCCGCGAGCAGATCGCCGAGTCCATGTTTGGCCGGAAGCTGAGCGCCGCCGTACGGGAAAACGGGGGTGGGGGCAGTGGGAGCGAGGCCGTTCTATCGGTCAGGGGCCTCAGCCTGTTTCGGCATTTCAGCGACGTCTCGTTCGACGTGCGTCCCGGCGAGATCGTGGCGCTC
>NZ_JBKQOT010000357.1:0-5640 GCF_052145395.1 Roseiarcus sp. | reverse complement strand
GCGAAGGTTCCGACAAATCGGCCCGCGCCGCCACCATTTTCATCCATAATGGCGCGCCGCAGGCGCTGGTTGGCTCTCAAGTTGATCCAGATCAAGACGCGGGCGCCGCGATCGACGATGTTAGGCGACGTCGGAGCAGTCCACGGGCATAGCCTTCTGATCAAATCATAACGACAGGGCCAGCCGCGATCACTCTCTGAAAGCAGGGCCGGAGATTTCTCCGGCCCTTCTTCATTGCGCAGGTTCAGCGGCCGACCGGGCGCGGCCCCCGGTCACGCCGCCCACAGCCTTGCCGGCTCGTCGAGCCCTTTCAGCCGAACCTCGCGTGCGCGGCTTTCCGGAAGCTCGTCGCCCGCGCGCTCGTGGACGGCCTCGGTCACCAGAATCTCCCCGGCGGCCGCCGCCGATTGGGCGCGGGAGGCGACGTTCACGACGGTTCCGATTGCCGTCAGGTCCTGGTGCGCGCGCCCGAACTCGCCGAAATTGACTTTTCCCGTGTCGACGCCGACCCCGATCTTACCGCTGTCGGGGCCGAAGACATGGGAGAGCCGCTCCCGCCGGCCGCGCCAGCGCTGCTGGATCGCGCGCGCCGTCCGCACGGCCGCAGCCGCGTGGTCGGGCCGCCCGATCGGAAAATTGAACACGGGCCATGATCGCGTCGCCCATGGTCTTGTTGACGATGCCGTCCTCCTCCCAGATCGCCTCGGCGCATTCGTCGTAGAAGGCGTCGAGCAGTTCGGAAATCGCGCCGCTCGACTGCGACCGCGAGAGGCCGATGTAGTTCCTCAAATCGGCGAACAGGATCGTCGCGTCGATCTCGACCTGCCGAGCCTTCATCACCCGGCTGAACATCATCTCGCAGATGGTGCAGGTGTTGGGGTTCATGCGGCTCGGGCGGATCCCGAAAGCGCGGAACGGCAGGGACCCGGGCCCGCGCAGTGGAACCGGCAAGCGCATGTGCTGCCAGCAGCCTTTGCAGAGGGTCGACTGCAGAGGGTCGACTGAGCCTGCATGCGGGCGAACGCCTCCATTGTCGGGGAAGACTATAGAGAACCCCGCGGCGCACGCTGTCAAATGCCCGCGCGGGTCGCCTCCGTTGGGCGTTTCGGCGCCATTGCCGGAAAAGCCTGCGCGACTCTGTCGCCTTCGGCGACATCCTATCCCTGTTTCACGGCGCGTAAGGACGCGAACGGGACCGTTCGACTTCAGGACGGTTTGGCTCCCTCGTAGCCCGTCGCCACGATGACGTCGGCGACGCTCGCCGGCAGACGGAGCGCAGAGCCTCCTGATACTCCGGCGACCGGTAGCAGGCGAGCGCGGCCTCGAAGCTCGGAAACTCGATGACGACGTGGCTGGATCGCAAGCGCCCCTCGCCCACGTCACTCTTCGCTGCCCGCACGAGGTATAGCGCCCCATACTTGGCGAAGATCGGCTGGTTGGCGCGCTGGTAGGCCTTAAATCCCTCAACGTCAGAAACGTCGAGGTGTCCAATCCAATAGCCCTTCGGCAACTGCGGCCTCCGACTATCGTTGCCGGACATCGAAAGAATGTCGCAACGGCAGGCGCCTGCCTATCCATCGAAAAACGTCGGCAGCGCCCTCGCCGCAGACGTCCGCACCGCCCCTCACCCCGCTGACGCTGGGCGAGGGGGAATCAAACATGCAGCGGCATCCCCAGCGCCTTCAGAGCGGCCTCGTGAAAAGCCTCGCTCTGGGTCGGGTGGGCGTGGATCGTGAGGGCCACGTCCTCCAGCCGCGCGCCCATCTCGATCGCCAGCGAGAAGGCCGAGCTGAGCTCCGAGACGCCCGCGCCGACGGCCTGAACGCCGAGCACGACGTGGTTGTCCTTGCGCGCCACGATGCGGACAAAGCCCTCGTCATCCTGCTTCGTCATCGCCCGGCCGTTCGCACGGAAAGGGAACGATCCCGTGAGGATCTCGCCGTGCGCCGCCCGCGCCGCTTCCGGCGTAAGACCCACGGTGACGATCTCCGGGTCGGTGAAGCAGACGGCAGGAATCGCCCGATGGTCGAAGGCGCGCCTTTTCCCTGCGATGATCTCGGCGACCATCTCGCCCTCAGCCATGGCGCGATGGGCGAGCATCGGCTCGCCGGTCACGTCGCCGACCGCCCAGACGTTGCGCATCGAGGTCGCGCATCGATCGTCGACCCGGATGAACGGACCCGCCATCGTCAGGTCGAGGCGCTCGAGTCCGAAGCCCTCGGTGCGTGGCCGGCGCCCGACTGCGACCAAAACCTTGTCCGCCGGAACGCTTGCCTCCTCGCCCTCCGAGTCGGCGACGCGCAGCGCGCCGTCGGCGAATCCGAGCGCCCGCGCGCCGCACCTCATCTCGATCCCGAGGTCGGCGGCGCGGCGCGCAACCGGCTGGGTCAGCTCTTCGTCGTAGAGCGGCAGGATTCTCGGCAGCGCCTCAACCACCGTCACCTTCGCGCCGAGCTTGGCGAAGGCGGTGCCGAGCTCCATGCCGATATAGCCGGCGCCGACGACGGCGAGCGTCTTTGGAACCTGCGTCAGCGCCAGGGCTCCAGTCGAGGACAGAATGTCGCCGCCGAACGGCAGCGCGGCGAGCTTGAAGGGCTCCGAGCCCGTCGCAATCACGAGATGCTCGCAAACGATTCTCTGCTCGCCGGTGTCGGAATGGGCGATGGCGCTCTTGCCGTCGACGATCGTCGCGCGCCCCCGGATCGAGCGCGCGTGGGCCCTCTCGAGCAGCCTGCCCACGCCCGTGCTCAGGCGCGCGACGATCGCATCCTTCCACGCCACGGTTTTGGCGTAGTCGAGCTTCGGCGGCGGCAGCGTGACGCCGATGGCGGCGAGCGCGGCCGGCTCGGCGAGCGCACGGAACGAGTCGGCGGCGTGAATGATCGCCTTGGAGGGAATGCAGCCGACATGCAGGCAGGTTCCTCCGAACCGGCCGTCCTCGACGAGCACGGCGTCCAGCCCCAGTTCGCCCGCGCGGATCGCCGCGACATAGCCGCCCGGGCCGCCGCCCACGATCAGGATTTTGCAGGTGAGATCGCTCATTCTGTCCCTCAGGCGCCGTGCACATGGGCGGAGACGCCGAGCGTCCCTTCTCCCCGTTGCGGGGAGAAGGTTAGGATGAGGGGCAGGGCGAGCGCCTGCAGCGGCCAATCGCCAGGCCCCTCACCCCTGCCCTCTCCCCGCCTGAGCGGGGAGAGGGGGCCGCCCACCAACTCCACTCCACGCAGACGCCCCGGAAACACGTCTCTTGAAGATGGCGACAATCATCCCTCCTCGATGAACAGCGACGCGGGCGCTTCGAGGAGCGCGCGGACGCGCTGGATGAAACTCGCCGCGCCGTAGCCGTCGATTACCCGATGATCGAACGACGACGACAGGTTCATGGTCTTGCGCGGAACGAAGGCGCCGTCGCGCCAGACGGGCTTCACCACGATCCGGTTGACGCCGACGATCGCCACCTCGGGCCGGTTGACGATCGGGGTCGAGACGACGCCGCCGAGCGCGCCGAGCGAGGTCAGCGTAAGGGTCGAGCCAGAAAGCTCCTCGCGCTGCGCGGTCCCGTTGCGCGCCGCCTCGCTCACCCGGCGCATCTCGCGTGCGGCATCGAAAAGGCCGAGCGTCTCGGCGTGACGCACCACCGGGACCATCAGCCCGACCGGCGTCTGGGTCGCGATCCCGAGATGCACGGCGCCGTAAGTGGTGAGAAGGTCGTTGTCGTCGTCGAAGTGCGCGTTGAGCTCGGGAAAGTCGGCGACCGCCTTGACGAGAGCGAGCATCAGGAATGGCAGGACCGTCAGTCTCGGCCGCTCCTCCGTCGCGCGGCTGTTCAGCGCGGCGCGCAGCTCTTCGAGCGCCGTGACGTCAAGCTCCTCGACATAAGAAAAATGGGCGACCCGCCGAGACGATTCCGCCATGTTCTGGGCGATGCGGCGGCGCATGCCGACGATCTTGATCGTCTCCGCCGCCATGTTCGGCTCGCGGCCGGGGCCTTTCGCCGGCGCCTCGGGCCGGCGGGTGACGAAGGCGTCAAGATCGTCGTGGGTGATGCGTCCGGCCGGCCCCGTTCCGTGGA
Organism: Roseiarcus sp.; assembly: GCF_052145395.1. NCBI lineage: Bacteria > Pseudomonadati > Pseudomonadota > Alphaproteobacteria > Hyphomicrobiales > Roseiarcaceae > Roseiarcus > Roseiarcus sp. Next base: position 1,568 of record NZ_JBKQOT010000357.1, on the reverse strand, counting down.
CGAAGCGCAGGTCGACGCCCGTCTCGCGCGCCCGGAACCGCACCGCCGGGGAGGCGAGCGGCCTCTCACCCGCCGGACGCGGCGCGCCGCGCTGGGGCGGGGCGATACGGGGCGGCGACGGAGGTTTCGTCGGCTCTTGCGGCTCGACGCGGGCTTTTTCGACCACGGGCGGGCTCGGCGCCGCCGCGGGCTCGATTGGGGCGGCTGCCGCCTTGGCCGCGCCCTTGGGCGGCGGGGCGGGCGGCGAATCCGGCAGGCCCGGCGCGTCGACGCGGAAAAGCTCCGCCCCGACCGCAAGCACGTCGCCGACTGCGCCGCCGAGTGCGACGACCGTGCCGGCGACCGGCGTCGGGATCTCGACCGTCGCCTTGTCGGTCATCACCGCGGCGACCACCTGGTCCTCGCGCACGGGGTCGCCCGCCTTCACATGCCATTCGACGATTTCGGCCTCGGCCACCCCCTCACCGACGTCGGGCATCTTGATCGAGCGCAGGCCCATTCAGGCCTCCATCGCCGCAACGAGTGCGCGGCCGACGCGGGCGGGGCCGGGGAAGTAGTCCCACTCCTCGGCATGGGGATACGGCGTGTCCCATCCGGCGACGCGCTGAATGGGCGCTTCGAGCGCATAGAAGCAGCGCTCCATGACCTGGGCGGCAAGCTCGGCGCCGAACCCCGAGGTAAGCGTCGCCTCGTGCACAATCACGCAGCGCCCCGTCTTCTCGACCGAAGCGACGATCGCGTCCACGTCGAGCGGCAGGAGCGTACGCAGGTCGATGATCTCGGCGTCCACGCCCGTCTCCTCGACGGCGGCCTCCGCGACATAGACCATTGTGCCGTAGCAGAGCACCGTGACGCCCCTGCCCTCCCGCCGGATCGCCGCCTTGCCGAGCGGCACGGCGTAGCGTCCCTCGGGGGTCTCGCTCAGCGGATGCTTCGACCAGGGGACCGCGGGCTGGTCGGGATGGCCGGAGAAGGGGCCGTTGTAGAGCCGTTTCGGCTCGAGGAAGATGACCGGGTCGTCGTCCTCGATCGCGGCGATCAGGAGCCCCTTGGCGTCATGCGGATTGGACGGCATCACCGTCTTGAGGCCGCTCACGTGGGTGAACAGCGCCTCCGGGCTCTGGCTGTGGGTCTGCCCGCCGTAGATGCCGCCGCCGCACGGCATCCGGATGACGATCGGTGCGAAGAACTCGCCGCCGGAACGGTAACGCAGGCGCGCGGCCTCCGACACGATCTGGTCGTAGCCGGGGTAGACGTAGTCGGCGAACTGGATCTCCACTACCGGCCTGAGGCCGTAGGCGCCCATGCCAATCGCCACGCCGACGATTCCGGATTCGTTGATCGGCGCGTCGAAGCAGCGCGACTTGCCGTACTTGCGCTGGAGCCCCTCGGTGCAGCGGAACACGCCGCCGAAATAGCCGACGTCCTCGCCGAACACCACGACCCGCTCGTCTTCGGCCATCTTGCAATCCATCGCGTCGCGGATCGCCTCGACCATGGACAGACGCGGCATGGGTCAGGCTCCGCAGACGGCGCATGCGGCGTGCGCGCGATCTCCTCCACTCTTG
>NZ_JBKQOT010000356.1:0-2865 GCF_052145395.1 Roseiarcus sp. | reverse complement strand
AAGATCGCCATGGGCTACCGCGGCTACGGCCTGCCGATCGGAGAGGTGATCTCCGAAGGCAACGTCGGCCTGATGCAGGCGGTCAAGCGGTTCGAGCCGGACAAGGGCTTCAAGCTCGCCACCTACGCCATGTGGTGGATCCGCGCCTCGATTCAGGAATACATCTTGCGTTCGTGGTCGCTGGTGAAGATGGGCACCACCGCCAGCCAGAAGAAGCTGTTCTTCAATCTGCGCAAGGCCAAGAGCCGGATCTCCGCGCTCGACGAAGGCGACCTCCGCGACGACCAGGTCGAGACGATCTCCAAACGTCTCGGCGTCGCCAAGCAGGACGTGATCGACATGAACCGCCGCCTCGGCGGCGACGCGTCGCTCAATGCGCCTTTGCGGGAAGAAGGCGAAGGCGAGTGGCAGGACTGGCTCGTCGACGAGACCGCCGACCAGGAGTCGCAGCTCGCCGAACGCGAGGAGACGGACGCCAGGCTCGGCGCGCTCAGGGGCGCGCTGTCGGTCCTGAACCCGCGGGAGCGGCGGATCTTCGAGGCCCGACGGCTGGCCGACGACCCGATCACCCTCGAGGAGCTTTCCGCCGAATTCGGCGTGTCCCGCGAGCGCGTGCGCCAGATCGAAGTCCGCGCCTTCGAGAAGGTCCAGGCGGCGGTCAAGGCGGGCGTCGCCAAGGCGCAGGAGCCGAAGAAACGGACGGCCGCGGCGCTGCCGGCACCCTGAAGGGGCGCGGGTGCCCGAACAGGCGCGCGCAAGCGAAAACTGAGATAGACTAGCGCCGCGTCGCCTTTCCGAGCCCCAGCAGGTCCAACCATGTCCCCGTTCATTTTTCGCCGCAGAGCGGCGAGCGCCGCGTTGCTCGCCGGCGCGGCCCTTCTCGCCGCCCCGGCGTTCGCTGGCGACAAATCGGCGACGCCTGAGGGCGCTCAAGCCGTCCAGGGGTTCTTCGACCGTTTCCTGCCGGCGCCGCCGGCGGGAAGCCCCTCTCTGGTCACCGTGAAGCCGGAAGGTCAGGCCTATGTCGTCTCGACCGATCTGGCCGCCTTGAACGGCCTGTTCCAGGCGGCCGGCGCTGACGCCACCTACGACCCCGCGCCGTTCGTCCTCAGGCTCTTCGAGCAGGACGATGGCAAGTGGCGCGTCGTCCAGGACTCGTTCCCCAGGATCGTCTCCCACATCAAGGACATGACGGCCTCCAGCGAAATCATCAATTACCGTCAGACAATTGTGATCGACCCCGCGATTGCCTGGTTTGTCAGCGGCGCGGCGACTGCGGACAAGGGCAGCATCGCCATGACCTCGGCGAATGCGGAACAGGCCTTCGACTTCGGCCCGGTCAAGGCCGATTACGCGACAACCGTCAATGCCAACGACACGGTGTCGAGCACGATCAAGGAAGAGATCGCCGACATCGCCTTCAAGGTCTCTGCGATCGACAAGGACGGCAAATCCGTCAGTTCGAGCGGCCGAATGGACACGGCGGCGTTCAACATCGGGGTCGACGGACTCAAATCGAAAAAGCTGTTTGACCTTCTCAGCCTTTTGTCCGTCCACCGGGCCGACCTCGCCGATCACGAAGGGGAGTTCAAGGATCTGCTGCGCCCGCTCGCCGCGCCGGGGTTGCGCTTCGTCGAGGGCGGGGAGGCTTCGAAGCTGCTGATCGCCTCTCCCATCGGCGCCATCGCGCTCAGCGACGCGAAGCTGGCCATCGGCGCGTCGAACGCCGGCCCGGACAGCGTGATCGACGCCACCATCGGCGCCGAGGGCCTCAGCCTGCCCGCCGGGCTCTTTCCGCCGGGGGCGACAGACCTGACGCCGTCGAAGGTCGACCTCGCCTTCACCGTCAAGGGGATCGACATCGCCGCGGCGGCCAATCAGGCGATCGACGCCCTTCATCTGGGGGGCTCGGGGCCTGCGATTTCGGAAGCGGATTCCGCCAAGGTTTCGGCGGCGCTGATCGGCGCCGGACCGCTGAAGGTCGTTCTCGCGCCGTCCCACGTCGTGGCGCCGGCGATCGACGCTGATCTCGCGGGAGAATTGCGCTACGCCACCGGGAAGACCTCGGGCGCCGTGACCGTCAAAATGCGCGGCTTCGACAAGACGATGACCGCCGTGAACGGGCTCGGGCCGAACATCGCGATGAAGTCCCTTCCGATGCTCGCGATGGCCAAGGGTCTCGCCAAGACCGAAAGGGACGGGGCGCTCAGTTGGCTGGTCGAGGTCGGCGATGACCGCTCGATCAAGGTCAACGGCATCCCGCTCGGCAAGGCGCAGCAATAGATGCTCTTGAGCGACTTGCGGCGCTTCCTGAAAATGACAGGCGATATCTTTGCTTGATCCGGTTTTCCGAAGACGGAACCGGCCCGAGCGGGAAAAACTTGCGCAAGTGGAGGTCTGCCGGCCTGCGCGACACGACGCCGTCTGGCCTTTCGGGCCGAAGTGCGTTAATCGGCGCTAAACCAAATGGCGCTACCTGTCGCTCTATCTGTAGCGAAGCGTTAAGCGTAGGCGGAGAATGCAGGGGACTAACGCGGCATTTAGCGGGATGTCTTTGGATCGGGGTCGCGACTGGGGCAGAGGCGCGCGTCCTGTCATTGTCGGCGCGGTCGTCGCTGCGGCGGTCGGCTGCATCGCCGCCTATGCGCTGCACGCCCGCCATGGCGCGCCGCCGCTCGTCGTCAAAGCCGGCTCCGAGGCCCGCCCGGCGCCCCCCGCCGAGGACCCGGCGAAACTTTTTGGCGCGATCATCGTCGAGCCCGAGTGGCTGCCAAAATCCGACGCGCCGACGACGCTCGCGAGCCTGGGTCCCGAATCGCCCGCCCCAGCCGTTGCGCCCGTCCCCCCGCCGGCGCCGGCGCCGGA
>NZ_JBKQOT010000355.1:0-7164 GCF_052145395.1 Roseiarcus sp. | reverse complement strand
TGCGCTTGCTCGCGTAGGCGACGAGCTCCCAGTTGCCCAGGTGCAGGCCGCAGACGACGCACGGACCCTCGGCCATGGCGTCAAACGTCTCCTCGCACTCGAACGTCACGCGACCCTCGGACGCGATGCGCTCGAGGTGAAAGGACTCGGCGAAGGTGCGGCCGAGATTCTCCCACATGTCGGCGGCGAGTCTCTTGCGCTCGTCCTCCGGCATGTCGGGATAGGCGAGGGCGAGGTTTCGCATCACGCGCTCCTGCCGGTAGAGACGCGGAGCGATCAGCCGCCAGGAAAGACCCGACATCCGCGAAGCGAATTCGAGCGGCAGCGCGCGCGCGGCGCCTTCGGCGAGGCGAAAGCCGGCGAATTCCAGCCGGTGGCGCAGGTCTTTGGAAAAGGTCATATTTTGGAAAAGTCGTCTTTGGGCCAGCCGTTCGGCTCCCCGGCCGACGGCGCCTGATGGCTCAGGCCCCGGCGCCCTGTCAAGCGACGCGCCCGCGACAAAAAATCCGTTCACCGGCGCGGAACGGTCATGTAGCTTCCCGCGACTTGACGACGGGCGCGAGGCCCGAGGGAGAGAGCATGAGCGAGCAGAGCAAATACACCCTGGGCGAGGACCGGATCCCCCACGCCTGGTACAACATCGCGGCCGACCTGCCGGCGCCGCCTCCGCCTGTGCTCCATCCCGGCCATGGCGGCCCGATCGGGCCGGACGACCTCGCGCCGCTGTTCCCGATGGCCCTCATCGGTCAGGAAGTCTCCACCGAGCGGCACATCGAAATCCCGAAGCCGGTCCGCGACGTCTACCGGATGTGGCGCCCGACGCCGCTCCATCGCGCCCGGGGCCTCGAGAAGGCGCTCGGCACGACGGCGCGTATCTTCTATAAATACGAAGGCGTTAGCCCCGCGGGAAGCCACAAGCCCAACACCGCGGTCGCCCAGGCCTTCTACAACAAGCAGGAAGGCGTGACGAAACTCTCGACCGAAACCGGCGCGGGTCAGTGGGGCTCCTCGCTCGCCTTCGCGGGCGCCCTGTTCGAGCTCGAGGTCAAGGTCTACATGGTCAAGGTGTCTTATCAGCAGAAGCCCTATCGCCGGGCGCTGATGGAGACCTATGGCGCGATATGCGTCGCAAGCCCGAGCGAGGAGACCGAATCCGGCCGCGCCATCCTCGCCGCGCATCCGGATTCGCCTGGCAGCCTCGGCATCGCCATTTCGGAGGCGGTCGAGGTCGCGGCCAAGAGCCCGGACACGAAATACGCGCTCGGCTCCGTGCTCAACCACGTGCTCCTGCACCAGACCGTGATCGGCATCGAGGCGATCGAGCAGATGGAGCAGGCCGACGCCTATCCGGATGTGGTGATCGCCTGCGCGGGCGGGTCGAACTTCGCCGGCATCGCCTTCCCGTTCATCGGTAAAAAGCTGCGCGACAAGACCGACGTGCGGGTGATCGCGGTCGAGCCGGCCGCCTGCCCGTCGCTGACGCGCGGAACCTACGCCTTTGACTTCGGCGACACCGCGCATCTGACCCCGCTGGTGAAGATGCACACGCTCGGGTCCGAATTCATCCCGCCGGACTTCCATGCCGGCGGCCTGCGCTATCACGGCATGTCGCCGCTGGTCAGCCACTGCAAGGAACTCGGCCTGATCGAGGCGCGGGCCTATCACCAGAACCCGTGCTTCGAAGCGGGGGTCATGTTCGCCCGGTGCGAGGGCATCGTGCCGGCGCCGGAATCGAACCACGCCGTGCGCGCCGCGATCGATGAGGCGCTGAAGGCGCGCGAAGAGGGCAAGTCGCCAACGATTCTGTTCAACCTCTCGGGCCACGGCCATTTCGATATGCAGGCCTACACCGACTATTTCGCCGGCAAGCTTGTGGATCAGGACTACGATCCGAAGGCGCTCGAAGCCTCGCTCGCCCACCTGCCCAAGGTGGCGGCGGAATGAACCGCAAAGCAAGGCGCGGCGCGACGCTGCGCCTTGCGCTACGCGGGCTATCCCTCAACGGGCCAGCTCGATGTCGGGCGTTTGGTACATTCCTTCCGGAACTCGCGCGAGGATCGAGGGCGTGAGCTGCGGCCCGAGACCGTAGAATTTCTGGAAGCTCATGATCAGCGGACGCCAGCGATCGGGATCGACCCGATCCGGCGCGTCCGTCATCACGATCGAGTCGTCGAGGTGAACCCGCACGACGCGAAGCTCGAAACACATCGGGCCGCCGGGGCGATCGCGCTCGGCGAGCTGATGCGACGCCTCGAAGACGGCCTCGAGCTGCACAGGGCATTCTGCGACTCGCGGCGCGCCGACGACAATCGACCGTTCAGGCGACAGGCCGCCCTCGCCGAACTTGTCCGCACAGTGCCGATATCCCCGGCTGAGCTTGGTGTCGGGAACCGGGTTCGAGCCGGTCGTCAGCGCGAGTCGATTGACCGCATCCGTCATATCCGACGAGGGGAGGTTGAGAACGCACTCGCGCTCGCGAGCGAGGTTCTCGGAGGTCTTCGATGAGGCGGCGACCCCGATCATGCAGCGCCAGCCCAGCCAGAAGACCGACGAAATCGGCGCGAGATTCGGCGATCCGTCTGCATTCAGCGTGCTGACGAGGACGACCGGCGTCCCGAAATAGAGGATTGCGGGTTCGCTGACGCGATGCATGGGCGGGGTCCTTTCGGCGCCTTTGACCTCGCGGGATCATCAACGCCGCGGATGGCGACCGCAGTCCGGTTCTTGCGACTGTATCGAGGTCTTCGCTCACGATGGCGTCGTCGATTGCGCAAAACCCGTGGTAGATCGTGTCTCGAGCCGCTTCGGGCGGCCGGTCCGGCGCTCCGGGACGACGGTTAAGGATGAACCTGGCGGCTGATGTTTTGCTCGCCCTCTGGGGCGCGCAGAGTTTGGTCTCGACCTTCGCGGTCGCGGCCTACCGCTGGGGCTTGCCGCGGCCGGAGATTCCGGGCGCAGAGCCCAGCGTCGCGGTCGTTCTGGCGGTCAAAGGCGCCGGCGATCTCAAGGCGTTTCTTCTGCGATTACGGGCGCAGAGCTACGGGCGCTACCGGATCATCGCCTGCGTCGAGAGCGAGGAGGATCCGGCCTTCGGCGTGTTACGCGCCGCCGCGGACGAGCCCGGCCCGGCGCTCGAAGTGACGGTCGCGGGACTCGCCGAGTACGCAGGGCAAAAGGTCTCAAACCTGCTTGCCGCGCTGGAGCGGCTCACGCCCGACGACGAGGTCGTCGCCTTCATCGACGCGGATACGCTTCCGACGCCGCTCTGGCTGCCCCGCCTGATCGCGGTGCTGGTCAATTCGGGCCGGCCGGTGGCGACCGGTTACCGCTGGATGACGCCGGCAGACGACTGCTGGAGCTCCGCCTGCCTCGCCGCGGCGAACAATGCAATCGCGGCGCTGCCGCGCGGCGCCTTGCCGCTGACGATCGTCTGGGGCGGCAGCGTCGCGATGCGGCGAACGACGCTCGACGCGATCCGTATCGCCGATTACTGGCGCGGCGCGATCAGCGACGACGCACAGATGGGGCTGGCGCTGCGCCGGGCGGGTCTCCTCGCGCACGCGCCGCGGCAGGGCCTCGTGCTGTCGCCCGTCTCGTGCACGTGGCGCGGATTCTTCGCCTTCGGGGTGCGCCAGTATCGGTTCGTCTACCTGCACAAATGGCAAAGCTGGGCGATCGCCGTCGCGTGCCTTTGGACGCCGCCCGTCGCCCTCGTTCTGACGGCCCCGAGCCTCGCGGCGGGGTCGGCGTGGACGTGGGGCGCGCTCGCCGCGCTCCTCGCGCTCGGCGACGTGCGAATCCGCTTGCGGCGAAGCCTGCAAAGGGCGCTCTGGCGCGACCTCGACGGGCCTCGTGACGATCGGCGATGGCGGGTCGAGCGCCTCATGCGGCCGGTCTGGCATCTCGTCCACGCCCTCGCCGCGCTCAGCGCGCCGCTCTCCCGGACGATCGACTGGGCCGGGGTCCGCTATCGCGTCAACGCGCCGCAGGACGTTGTCGTCATGGGCCGCAAGCCGATCGCCTGACCGCGCCGGGCGAACTCGGCTCTACGCGGACGGCGCGCGGGCGAGCATCACCAACGCCCCGCCTTCGTCCACGGTCTGCCGCGGGGGGCCGAAAAGCCTGTTGGCGACGCTCCCGAGGGCAAAGCCGGCGAGCGCCGCGGCGTGCCATTTGACCGCGCCGCGATAATGGACGCCCGCGCACTTGAAGGGCGAGCAGCGCTCGACCCAGTAGATCAGGGAGTCGACCTGTCCCCAGGGCGCAGGCTCGATGCGCTCGACGGTCGCGCCGGCGCCGCGTGCGAGTTCGCTCAGCGCCGTTTCGGTCCACCAGGTCAGATGGTGCGGGGGAGCGCTGATGAGAAAGTTCGGTATGCGGGTCAGCGCCGAGGGGACGTGGGGAACGCCGACGCAGAGAAGGCCGTTCGGCTTCGCCGCCCGAACCATCTCGGCGAACAACCGCTTTGGGTCGCCGACGTGCTCGATCACCTCGAAGCAGCAGACGGCGTCGTAATACCCGGCGCGCTCGGCGAGATGCGCTCTGAGGGTCTCGGCGCAAAGGCCGTCGGCTGCGGCGCCGTCGGCGAGATGAGGGTCGATGCCGGTATAGTCAGCGTGCGGTACGACATCGCGAAACGCCCCTGAGCCGCAACCGACGTCCAGCACGCGCGCCCCCGGCGGGATCGCCTTCGCCGCCATGCCGAACTCCTCGCGCATCGCTATCTTCGGCATGCCGCGGCGCCGCTCCTGCCAGGCGGAGAGGTAGCGGTAAAAAGCGCGGTCCCCCTCGCGCGGCGGGTCGAAAAAGTAGAGGCCGGTCGGCGACTCCCACAGTCCGAAACGGTCAAGCCCTGCAAAGGAGGACCGGACGTCCGCGGCGAATTCGATGCGCCACAGGTCGGTGAGCAGTCGCGTCGAGACCCATTGCACGAATCTAGTCGCCGGATGGCCGGTGATAGGGCAGGGCGGGATGCGCTCGGCCGGCGACGGGCGTCCAGGGCTCAACACCGCGGGGCGCGGACGCGCGGTGCGCTCTCGCCGCTCAACCGGTCGCGAAAACCCAAAGCGAGCTCCAGACGCAGTGTTTCCCCGGGGTCTTGAACGCGGCCGGGTCAAAATAGGCGAGGTGGCCGGTCGAACCGTCGTCGAGCCAGCGGAAGCCGACCTCGACCCTTCCCGGGCGCAAATTCACGAATTGCTCAACCGGGCCGAGGTCGTCGGCGGCAGCGGGGCCGATCCGCCCCGTCACGCCGTCCTGGTAGCGATAGACCCGCCCGTCCTGCGTCGTCACGCGCACCGAGCGGGCCGCTTCGTCGAAGTCGATAGTGAGCGGCCCGAGCTGACCATCGCCCTTGTAGTCGCAGCTGCGGGTTGTGGGCTCGGCGACGACTGGCGTCGCCAACAGGCAAATAAATCCCAATGCGGCAAACGAAATGCTATTCATCACACCTCGGACGCGTGTTGGTGAGCCCGCCCAGCCGACCGGAGGTCTCCGCTCCTCAAGCCTTCATCTTCGGGCTAAAGCGCAAAAAGGGCAAGATTGGGATTGTTCCCTGGGAAGAAAAAAATCGTTCGGCCGGCCGCGGCCCCGCGGAAAGGCGCGGCGGTTGCAATGGGCCTTCAACCTGCTATTGAGCCCCGCGCGACGATGCGTCGCAGCTATTCCGAGGCGTTCATGTTCGTTTTCAGCCGCCGGGCGGCGTTTGCGCTTCCTCTCCTCGTCGCCGGGACCGCCTGGGCCGCGGGCGAGGACGCCGACAACACCGTCGTCATGACGCTCAAGAACGGCAAGGTCGTGATCCGGCTCCGCCCCGACTGGGCGCCGAAGCATGTCGAGCAGATCAAGACGCTGGTGAAGCGCGGTTTCTACGACGGCATCGTGTTCCACCGCGTCATTCCCGGATTCATGGCGCAGACGGGTGATCCGACCGGCACCGGCACGGGCGGCTCCACCCTGCCCAACCTGCCGGCAGAATTCAACAAGACGCATTTCACCCGAGGCACGCTCGGCATGGCGCGTTCGCAAGATCCAGATTCCGCCAATTCGCAGTTTTTCATCTGCTTTGGGGACGCGGGATTCCTCGATGGGAAATATACGGCCTTCGGCGAAGTCGTTTCGGGAATGGACGTCGTCGACAAGATCAAGGCCGGAACCGAGGCCAACAACGGCATGGTCACGAACCCGGACAAAATCGTGACCATGCGCATGGCCGCCGACGCGAAATGACAAGGAGCGACGACATGACCCCTACCGGGGACTTACTGACGCTCGATACGAGCAGAGGCGCCGTGGTGATCGAAATGAACCCGGGCGTCGCGCCGGGCCATGTCGCGCACATCAAGCGCCTCGTCTCGGAGGGCTTTTATGACGGCGTCGTCTTTCACCGCGTGATCGACGGATTCATGGCCCAGACCGGGTGCCCGCGGGGAAACGGAACCGGAGGGTCGAAGTATCCCGACCTCAAGGCCGAGTTCAACGCCGAGCCGCATGTGCGCGGCACGGTGTCGATGGCGCGCGCCTCGAGTCCGAATTCGGCCAATTCGCAGTTCTTCATCTGCTTCGCCGACGCCCCCTATCTGGACCGAAAGTACACGGTCTGGGGGAAGGTCGTTTCGGGCATGGAGAACGTCGACAAAATCAAGCGCGGCGAACCCGTGAAGGATCCCGACAAGATCCTCAAGGCGACGCTGAGCTGAAGGCTTGGCGACGATCGCCGATGTTAGGAGCGCGGCGACGACGGGCGCCTGTCGCGGTTCTGCCGCCAAGGTGCCGGCGAGCTGTTGGTTGCGTCACGAATTGACCGCCGCGACAGGATGGCGACTACGGCGATGCGCGTCGACGCCTTCGATTTTCATCTCCCGCCCGAGCGCATTGCGCTCACTCCCGCCTCTCCGCGCGACAGCGCGCGAATGCTCGTCGTCGGCCCCAATGGCGGCCTGATGGACTCGTGTGTGCGGGATTTGCCGGATTTTTTGACGCGGGGCGACGCGCTGGTCGTCAATGATACGAGGGTCATCGCGGCGCGGCTCGAGGGGGTGCGGGTCAGGGGGGATGCGGTCGCTTCGATCGAGGCGACGCTCATTGAGCGCGTCGACGACTGCCGCTGGCGGGCGCTCGCGCGTCCGGCCAAGAAGCTCAAGGTGGGCGAGCGCATCCGCTTCG
>NZ_JBKQOT010000354.1:0-4239 GCF_052145395.1 Roseiarcus sp. | reverse complement strand
CCGTCGCTGCAAAGGTCTGAAGGGAAACGCAGCATCATGAATTCCTGCTCGCCAGTGCTTGCGGCGAGCTTTGCTCGGGCGAGCAACTCACTCCACTGCGAATCGCTCACGTGTTGACCGAGGAGCTCCTTGATCTGCCGCTGGCATTCAAGCTGCGCTTCGCGTTTGTGCGCCTGCCTGTCGTCCTGAGAGCCCGCCTTGGACGCGCGAACCGCGTCACGAAACGCCTCCGCAGAAAGCGCGCTTGGCGCCGCGTCTTTTTCGCTTGAAGGCGCTTGCGCCGGCGCAGTCGGGCGCTGCAGGCCGCCACGCAGGGAGGCGCCGCCGATCAGGGACTCCAAGAAGCTGAGGAGCCCACCGCCTTCCTCGGCCCGGAAGGGCGGAGCGCCTGGCAGGCTTTCGACGAGGCACAGAAGGTCCTCCCGGGTCACGACGCCGACGAGACCTTCGCCGTCCAGCACCGGCAGACGCTTGATCTGATGCGCCTTGAAGGTCTCGGCGATGTCCCGCACCGAGGCTTTCAGCGAAACGGTGATCAGGGGGGCGCTCATGACCTCGCCGACGGGGCGCTCGAGCGCGTTCTTTGGAGGCGGAGACCGGTTCGCCAGCATCTCGAGCCAGGGGGAGCGACGGCCTTCGCCGCGACGCCCAAGAAGATCGCCGTCGCTGACCATGCCGACTGGCCGTCCTCGAGCATCCAGCACCGGAACCCCGCTTATGCCGGATTCGAGCATGAGTCGCGCGACCGAGGACACGGGTTCCGTTGTCTGGGCGGTAACCGCCGGAGAGCTCATGAGATCAGACGCGAGCTGATACAAGGCGCTTTCTGAACGTTGGCGGCGCGGATCCTTTGCCGGCTTGTCGGAAGCAACTGGGAAGCGCGCTGATACGGAGCCATGGGGCGTGCCCAACGCCGGCCCCGCTGCGATGCTGTCCGTTCTTTCACTCGCTGCGGAGGCTGGGCGAGCATCAAAGGCTTCGGTTTGAGCTTGTTCGGTCATCTGCATTTTCCTTACGCGCGTGGTTTCAATGCTTGAGCTCTGTTAAGACCGCACCTCTCACATGCGTCTCGCGATTTCGAAGAACAGCCAGCTACCGAGCGCGACGCCAATAGGCCAGTAGATCAACGGATAGACGACGTCGGGCATCACCAGAGCCTCCATGCTTTGCTTTTGCATGGCGCTAACATTGCGGATTCCGGACCCGCGATCTATTGTACGGAGGGTGTTTGAGATCCGCCTTCGGTATCCGACGCTAAACGAATCTTTAGGCGCGATCGGAATCACCAGGCGACGGCCATGGGCTGCGCGCCGTACATTGAGGACATGCTCCGCGAAGGCCGGCACGGGGAGGCGCAAAGGTCGCTATCCTGGCGCGGAACGTCGCCACGGAGGCCGCTCTCCGTGCTATAGTTTATCGGGGTCCCGAACCCATGCCAGCGATGCCGACAGCGCCGATAAGCAAGCCGACCGTCATCATCGTCGATGACGATCCAGGAATTCGAGAGGCGATCTCCAGCCTCGTCCGATCGGTCGGCTTTCAGCCAAAGCTAATGGCCTCGGTAGACGAATTCCTTCAATCGGGGCCGCCGGGGGGTCCCTCGTGCTTGGTGCTCGACGTCCGGCTGCCCGGCCGCAGCGGCCTGGATCTCCAGCGAGAGCTCGCCGACAGGCACGTGCAACTCCCGATCGTCTTCATCACGGGACACGGCGACATCCCGATGTCGGTGCAGGCGATGAAAGGAGGAGCGATCGAGTTCCTGACCAAGCCCGTTAGGGATCAGGATCTCCTCGATGCGATTCAGCTCGGCCTGACTCGAGACGGGGCTCGTCTGGAAGCGGAGAAGCTAACCGCTGAGATGCGAAGCCGCTTCGAGACGCTGACCGCCCGCGAGCGCGAGGTGATGGCAGGGGTTGTCGCCGGCCGGCTCAACAAACAGATCGCGGGAGATCTGGGTATCAGCGAAATTACGGTAAAGGTTCACCGGGGCCAGGTGATGCGCAAGATGAAGGCCTCCTCGGTTCCCGATCTAGCCCGGATGGCGGACAAGCTAAAAGCCGCTGGCGCCAACCTATAGCGCCGCCGGGCCGCGCCCTCGCCACAAGCGCAAAAAAGGAGCCCCTCAGTCATGGAGGGGCTCAAGCGGGCCAAGCCAGAGGATTCTTGACCGCGGGAGGATGCGCCGCGGAGGGAGGAAGCGCGGCGCAAACAGAACTTTACCGAGCTCGGGCGACTGCAGATATTGGACCAAGGGACGGCAGGGGCGCCAAATCGTTTGCCTGATCTAAACGTTCGCATAGACCCTTCGTGGAACCCGCGAATGGCGGCCGAAATGGCCGGCGCAAATCGCTTCGCAAACGCCTCGCGCGGCCGCTCGCCAGCCGCCGGAGGAGACCATCGACACCGCGATGACCTGACCGCGCGCCAGTTGCAAGGACTTGGCGGAGCTATACCAGTGTATAATCGCAACGCCTGTTTGCAGGGGCGGTCAATTGTCCCCGAGGGACTATATGAATGTCGGGCGAGGGGGCGCGGCACGCCCTTGTGTGCACGGCCGATCAGGAAACGACGTTGCAAGACAAATTTCTTATCGCAGTCGTTGATGACGACGAGTCGATGCGTGAGGCCGTAAAGGGTCTCCTCCGATCGCTCGGTTATGAGGCCGTCGCCTTCGATCGCGCGGAGGATTTCCTGAATTTCGATCGCCGGGGTCGCGTCGATTGCCTGATCGCTGACGTGCAGATGCCGGGGCTGACGGGTCCGGATCTCCATGCCCGGCTGGTTGCGTCCGGCGAAACCATTCGGACCATCTTGATCACGGCTTATCCGGATCCTGTCGTACGGACACGGGCGCTACGAGCCGGCGTGCAGTGCTACTTGGCGAAACCGTTCCGCGACGAGGACCTGCACGCGTGCATCCGATCCGCGCTCGGTTCGGACTCGGCGTTCAACCGGCGGCAATCCGGAGACGAAGCCTGAAACGAATGGGCTATCGGAGAGGTTGCGCTCGCCCTTGTTCAGCGGCAAGTATCACTGGCGGCGCTTGCCGATTGCGACGGAATCTAGGAATTGCATTCGGGGCTTCCACTTGACGTCGACGGACTGGGCCATCTCGAGCTCTTGTCGGACGACGGCGAGCGTCTCCTCTGCCGCGGACGGCGGATTGGCGGCGACGACGGCGATCGGTCCGTTCTGATCGCGTTTCCCGCTGCGGACCATCATCCGGCCGATGTCACTCGTCGCCTCGTTCACGAATACGCGTTGCGAGACGAGCTTGACGGCACTTGGGCCGCACGGCCGTTGGAGCTTCGGCAAGGGCGCGGCCGGACTCAGCTCCTGATCGAGGACCCGGGCGGCGAGCCGCTCGAGCACATCCTCGGAGCCCCGATGGAACCCGGGCGCTTCCTGCACCTG
Source organism: Roseiarcus sp. (assembly GCF_052145395.1). Lineage (NCBI taxonomy): Bacteria > Pseudomonadati > Pseudomonadota > Alphaproteobacteria > Hyphomicrobiales > Roseiarcaceae > Roseiarcus > Roseiarcus sp. The sequence continues at coordinate 825 of NZ_JBKQOT010000354.1, read as the reverse complement.
GCTATCGGCATCGCCTCGGCGCTCAGCAAGACGCACCAGCGCGGCCTAATCCACAAGGACATCAAGCCGGCCAACATCCTGATGAACTGCGCCGACGGACGTATCCGGCTCACCGGATTCGGCATCGCCTCGCGCCTGCCGCGCGAGCGTCAGGCGCCCGAGCCGCTCGAAGTCATCGCGGGCACCCTCGCGTATATGGCGCCTGAACAGACCGGGCGAATGAACCGCTCGATCGACTCCCGCAGTGACCTCTATGCGCTCGGCGTCACATTTTATCAGATGCTTACCGGCCGCCTGCCGTTCAGCGCCGCCGACCCAATGGAATGGGTCCACTGCCACATTGCGCGAAATCCGGTTTCCCCGGCGGATCGGTTGTCGAGCGTTCCGCTGATTGCCTCCGAGATCGTCATGAAGCTCCTCGCCAAGACGGCCGAGGATCGCTACCAGACCGCCGCCGGGCTTGAGCACGATCTCCGGCGCGCCCTCGCCGAATTTGAACCCAATGGATCCATTGGGCGCTTCGCGCTTGGCGAGGGGGACAGGCCGGATAGGCTGTTGATTCCTGAGAAGCTCTACGGACGGACGCGTGAGGTCGCGACCCTGCTCGCCGCATTCGACCGCATCGTCGAGGGCGGTGCGCCGGAGCTGGTTTTGGTCTCGGGCTACTCCGGCATCGGTAAATCCTCGGTCGTCAACGAGTTGCATAAGGCGCTCGTCCCGCCGCGCGGCCTCTTCGCGTCAGGCAAGTTCGACCAGTTAAAGCGAAACATCCCCTATTCGACTCTGGTGCAGGCTTTTCAAAGCTTGGTGCGGCCGCTTCTGAGC
>NZ_JBKQOT010000353.1:0-3074 GCF_052145395.1 Roseiarcus sp. | reverse complement strand
CGCGATGATCCTGGCGATGGCCGAAGACGCCGTGCCAGCCGACAAGGAGCCGCCATTCAACGCGCGATCCTTGCGGGTGCCGGGGAACAAAAGTCACGCGCCGAATAATCTGTGTTCGAGCCGCCATTCTGGCTTGTATTCATGAAGAACGTTTATATATCAAGTATCACGCTCGGGGAATAAATTCGAGATTAAATTTCATTTTCCTTGGACAATAGCGATGAGAGCATATCCGTCCGAAAACCTCACAATTCATCACAAAGTCAACGACTACAGCAGCTGGCGCACGGGCTATGACGATGGCGAGAAAAGCCGCGTTGCGGCTGGCGTTACCAACGGCAGGGTTTTTCGCGGGGCCGAAGATCCGAATGACATCGTGATCCTCCAGGATGTCGCCGACATGGGGAGGGCCCGCGCCTGGTTCACAGGAGAGGATCTGAAGGCCGCGATGCAGAAGGCCGGCGTCGTCGGCCCGACGAGCTTCCACTTCTCGGTTTGAGCAGCCGCCTGCGCGGAACTCCGCAAAGCGAGATGCTGACTGTCAACGACAACGGTCGGCCGGCTGAAGCCTGCGCCAAATGCGGCCGAGGAAGGACGCAGACCATGAACTTTACCGAGCGGATCATCCGCGAACACGCCTATTGCCTGTGGGACCACGCGGGCAGACCCGAGGGACGCAGCGCGGAATTCTGGTTTGCCGCGAAAGACGAATTCGAACGCAACGGGGTGACGGGCAAGCGAAAGCTCGGCGCCCCGGTTCGCCAGTCTGCGAATGTTCGTTGTGAAACGGCAGCGGATTGGGGGAAGCGAGGGCGGGACCCGAGCTTCTGACCCCATGCCGCGGCGACGTTAGGCGTCCGGGAATTCAATACAGATGACCAAGCAAGAATCAGAGCAATGCGAAGCTCTATTGACCTGGGCCAAAGCACTCGACGCTGCGGCTGAGGCGGCTCAGGCGAGGATCAATGCCACGCTTGCGCCTAATCGGGCTGACGTTGGGGAGGAACCGAAATCGGGTCGCCGCGAACCGGCCGCGGCCTGTTTCTGAGGAGTTGGCAGATGCTTTCGTTTCTGGAACGGGAGCGCCAAAGGGCGAGATGGATCGAAGCGCAGGCGGAATCGCTGATCCAACGTTTCGGGCCCGGCGCGTTCGATGCGGCCGACAGAATTGGGCGCGAGGCCAATGACTTCTCTTCGGTGCGATATTGGCGCTCAGTCACTAAAGCGATCGCACGCGAGACGAAGGTTGAGGTGTATCGGCTCAGGGTTGTGCCGCCTCGGCCCGGACGTCCGCCAGCCGAACCATGAGCGGCGCGACCTCTGTCAGGGGGCGCCATGACGAATTACGGCGTCCCTCATCACGTGACCCAGAGAGGCAACCGGGGCGAGCGGATTTTCTTCGGCGATGACGATTACGCCCTCTATCGCGACTCGCTCGCCGAGTCGTGCCGCAAGTTCGGCGTCGAGGTCTGGGCTTATTGCCAGACGCCCAACCACGCGCACTTGATCCTTACGCCGTCCGACGCCTCGGGGCTTGGCTTGGCCTTTCCCGCGCCCACCGCCTCTATGCCGGCTTCGTCAACGCCCGGCTCGCCAGACCGGCCATCTGTTTCAAGGGCGCTTCGGCTCGGTTCCGATGGACGAGGACCGCCTGATCGCCGCCGTGCGCTACGTCGCGCTCGATCCAGTTCGCGCGCCTCGTCGCACGGGCCGAAGACTGGCCCGATTCCAGCGTCCGCGCGCATGCGCAGGGCGAGGACAACGCCCTGGTCAAAGTGCGCCCGGTCCTCGACCGCGTCGCGCTTCGCCGACCTGATGGAAACCGACGCCGACGATCCGGCGTTCATCGCTTTGCGACGCTCCGAGTTGATCGGCCGCCCGCTCGGGTCCAAAACCTTCATTCGCGGCGCGGAAGCGCATCTTGGCCGAACCCTCGCCCCCGCCAGACGCGGACCCAAACCGAAAACGACGTCAGCTGCTCCGCAAGAAGGGATTTGAGCGCCTGTCACCGTAACCCCGCGCGCCAGGCGCCAAACAATCGGATATCGCACTCGGCACGAGCGGCAAAGCCGAACTGTCGCGGCCGGCTTAACGCGTCGAAAGACGGGCGTCCCGGCAAACGCCCTTTGGCGCCGGATGAGGGGCGTCGCTGACCTCTCGGGATAGGTCGGCGCCGCCCCTCACCCCGGCGCTCTCCCGGTCCACGACCGGACCCGGGGACGGTTGCTCAAGCATCTGATCGTGCAGCGGCGCGGCCCGCGTCGGCCTCACCAATCTGCAGGAGCTGATGGCAAAACACGGAATTGAAATAAGTGTCGCCGTAACTTAACTCTCTGCGGCAAGATCACTTTAGATCGATTGACGTATATGACGCCAAGGCAACGAGTCGCGATAGTACTGTGCCGAAATCTGGTGGCTTCCTAATATCTTCAAAGTGTTGCTGCCTGACAGAGCCATCGGGTTCCACCGCGGAAAGTTCGGCCTCGCCAGACTCCCACACCAAAAGATCAGATTCTAGCTCGTTACGACGTAAATTCAGACTACAAGACGGATTCAGTTGGTTGCCCGGCGATCGCTCGAACCGACCGATAACAGCAGCGGACTCCAGCAGCGCTCGGACGGAGAGCCACCACGCCTCGATGAAATCCATCACGGTCATGCTCATTTCTCCAATTACGCAATTGCGGTGATGCGTACTTCAATACCACCATTCTGCGCGCTGCCCGGTGGCGAGTGAGCAGTACGGACGACGGAAACATCGGAAGACACCGAAGCGTGAAATAAAGGCCGCGGATCTGGCTCGAACGTTCGGCATGCCTCGAGATTTTCAGTTGACCGGCCCCATACGCTTGACCTGTGCATCAACGCTCTGGCCGCCCGTCGATCCCGCGCACAGCCGCAATATCAAGGCATCATACCAGGTCGATGCGGAGCGAGCGGCCGACCGCGTTGGCGGCGCGGCGCAGCGTGTCGAGCGTCACCGACGGAATCTTCGGATCAAACAGCCGGTCAAGCTGACGGCGGCTGGTCTTCATCCGCGCGGCCATTGCCACCTTGGTCAATCCCTGCTCATC
>NZ_JBKQOT010000352.1:0-3943 GCF_052145395.1 Roseiarcus sp. | reverse complement strand
GGTCTGGCGCAAGGCGCAGCTTTTCGACCCGGCCTCTGCGGGGGCGGCGACCTGGATCTTCACCATCGCCCGAAACCTGCGCATCGACGCGATCCGGCGCGAAAGCCGGGGCGGGGCGATCCGCGTCGAGGAGGTCGAAGCGGAATATGAGCGCGACGAAACGCCGGGGGCGGACGAGCGGATCGCCGCCGGCCAATCGGAGGCGCGGCTTCGCGAGGCGCTATCGACCCTGCCGAGGGAACAATTGAAAGTGATCGAGATGTCGTTTTTCGAGGAGAAGGCGCATTCGGAGATCGCCGAGACGCTGCGTATCCCGTTGGGGACGGTCAAGTCGCGCGCGCGACTTGCGATGAAGCGGCTTCGCGCCCTGCTGGAATTGGACCGATGACGATTGAGCACCATCCTGACGAGGCGACGCTCGCCGCCCACGCCGCAGGCGTCCTGGACCTCGGACAGCGCGTCGCCCTTGCGACCCACCTGCGTGGCTGCCCGCGCTGTCGCGAATGGGCGCGCGCGATGGAGGGCCTCGGCGGCGAAATCGTCGATAATTGCAGCCCGGCTTCGATGCCTGACGATGCGCTCGACCGAACTCTGGCGCGGCTCGACGAGCCCGCCCCTGCCCGCCTCCTCCGTCCCGTCGAAGCGGCGGATGCCCCGCGCGAGCTGCCCGACTTCGTGCGCCGCTACGCGTTCGGCGGCTGGCGCTTCGTCGCGCCGAGGGTCAAGATGCGGCCCATCCATTTGCCGGCGCCGGGGCCGACGCGAGTGTTCCTCCTGAAGTCCGCGCCGAACAGCCGGCTCCTGCAGCACGCCCATACCGCGCTCGAGATGACGTGCGTCCTTCGCGGCGGGTTCAGCCACGAGGGCGGTCACTACGGCCCGGGCGACTTCGACCTCGGCGACGAGACCGTGATGCATGAGCCGCATGTCGACGACGGCGAGGACTGCATCTGTCTCGTCGCGATGCAGGGCGACCTGCGCTTGAAAGGATTCTGGGGTCTCATCGCCCGGCCGTTCGTGCGGCTGTGAAACCCTGGATCGGAGGCGCGGCCCCATGTCCTTCGCGTCAGTCGTCGCCGCGTTCCTGATTGCGGAAGTCGCCCTCGCGGCGATCATGGCGGCCGCGTGGGCCGTTGAGCGAGCGACCGGTGAGACCGGCTGGATTGACGCTGTCTGGACGTTGGGCGTGGGCGCGACGGGCGCAATCCTCGCGGCCGCACCGCTCGGCGACGGCGACGGGTCCGGCTGGCGCCGAGCAGCGATTGCGGCCGCCGTCGTGCTCTGGGCACTCCGGCTCGGGTCGCATATCGTCGCCCGGACGCGGAAAACGCCGGACGACCCCCGTTACCGCAAACTGATCGACCTCTGGGGAGCGGCGGCTCCTCTCCGCCTTTTCGCGTTCCTGCAAGCGCAAGCGATCGTCGGCGCCGCGTTGGCGTTCGCCGTCGCGCTTGCAGCACACGCGCCCTCGCCAACCCTCCGCGCGCAAGATATCGGCGGCCTCGTCATTTTCGCGGTCGCCCTCGTAGGTGAAGCCGCCGCGGACGCCGAGCTGGCTAGGTTTAAGGCGGATCCCGCCAATCGCGGACGAATCTGCGACGTTGGCCTCTGGGATCGGTCGCGCCATCCGAACTATTTTTTCGAGTGGCTCGTTTGGGCGGCTTTCGCGGTCACGGCGAGCGGAGACGCCATGAGGCTCCTCGCTTGGGTCGCGCCTGCCCTGATGTACGGCGTCTTGCGTTATGCTTCGGGGGTGCCGCCGCTCGAGCAGCACATGCTTCTGACGCGCGGCGACGCTTTCCGCGCCTACCAGCAGCGCACGCCCGTCTTCTTTCCGAGGATCTTTTGATCGAGGCGAGGCCGACGCCCAAAGCGCGTCAGCCGTCGCGCGATTACGCCACAGTCGCAAAGCGCAGGCCGATAAAGGCCGCAAGCGAGGCCGCGGCGCAGAGATTGAGGGTGAAGAGTGTGGCCGCCTCCTCCGCCGTCCACGTCTGCAGCGGCGCGCCATATCGGCCATGCAGGACGAGGAAGGCGAGATAGACGACGATCACGAGCGTGCGGGCAATCGTCGCCTCGCGCGCGGGAAAGCCGACGATCGCCAGAAGCCCGCAGGCGACGAGAAAGAACTCCGAGCCCGTCGCCGCGCCCATGAGCTTTGTCGCATAGAGGGTGTCGGCAAGGCCGATGAGCGGCAGCGCGATCCGTGCGCCTCGGGTGGATCGTCGGGCGAGGAAGGGCGCAGCCGCATAAAGCGGCGCGAGCGCCAACGTCCCGAGCGATCGCGTCGCGGCGTCGGCGCCGATCAAGGCCCACACATAGAGCGGGTAGATCGGCTTGTTGATCAGGATGAGCCAGGCGATGGAGACGCAGGCGGCGGTGCGGGCGTCAGAGGGCTCGCTCATTGGTCACGCCGGCTCCGGCTTGAGCCGGTAGTGGCCGACGCCCCATTCGGCGCCGCAGCCGTGGCCGAAGAGGCCGGCCGTCGCCAGAAAGAACAGACGCCACCGCCGCCGCCAGAGCGCGGCGTCTTCGCGGTAGACCCGCCTGAGGATGACGTCGATGTCTTCCCGCGCGCGATCGAAGTTCGCCAGCCAGTCGAGCGCGGTGCGGCGATAATGCAGCCCAGACCAGCGCCATTCCTCCTCGACCAAGAAGAGCGGCGTGACGCGATGCGGCAGATCATGGGCCGGCAGCAGGCCGCCGGTGAAGAAGTGCCGCGCGATCCAGTCGTTGGGGTCGCTCGCGTCGAAGCGGTAAGAGCGCGACCGATGGGCGAAGACATGCAAGAAGACCCGGCCGTCGTCCTCGAGCCACAAGCGGATCGACCCGAGCAGCCGGCGCCAGTTCGCCATGTGCTCGAACATCTCCACGGAGACGATGCCGTCGAATCGTCCGCGCGGCGCGAAGGCGTTCATGTCGGCGGTCACGATGGAGAGGTTCGTGAGACCCTTCCGCCAGATCTCGCGCTCGATGAAGGCGCGTCGCGACCGCGAGTTCGAGACCGACGTGATCCGCGCGTGGGGCAACCGCTCGGCCATGGTGAGCGAGAGCGACCCCCACCCGCAACCGAGCTCCAGGATGGACTGCCCATCAGCCAGTCCTGCGCGCGCGATCGTCTCGTCGAGCGCTGCCCGCTCGGCTTGGGCGAGCGTCGTTTGCGCATCCGAATAGAGGCAGCAGGAATATTTGAGTCGCGGCCCGAGAATCAGGCGGAAGAACTCAGGCGGCAGTTCGTAGTGCTGCGCATTGGCCGCGTCCGCGTGGATCGCAATCGGAAAGCCGTCCATCTCGGCAAGCAGCCTCGCCTCCTCCTCGTCCGGCCGACGAACGAGGCGTCGGCGGGTCCGCTCGACGAGGACGGCGACGCCAGCCCGGGTCAGCGGGTCGGGCAAACGCGCGGACTCGGCGAGGCGGATGGCGGCGGCGGTCAAGCTCACGGGCAGAGGCTCCAAGATGAGCGTCGTTACGCAGACGCTACGGCTTTGGTTCTCTTTCCTCGCTGAAGAGGAGCCGAGGAGGACGACCCGTTTTTCGCAGCCTCGGCAATGAACCGGAACGCCCTCGCCCCCGTATGCACGTTCGAGACGATCGATCGATGGGGCGCCAGCATGGGAACAACGGCAACGCTAGGGGTCCTCGCCCTCGCTGGCGCCGCGGCGGCTGCGACCTCCTCGCCGATCGGCGACTGGGCGAGGGGCGACGGCAAGGCGTGGGTGCGGATCGAGCCTTGCGGCCAAAAGCTCTGCGCAATCAACACCTGGATCAGGCCGGGCGTGACCGACGAGAAAGTCGGCGACAGGCTCGTGCTGGACGTCTCCCCACAGAAGAAGCGTCCTCGCTTCCTCTTCCGACACCTGAAAGCCAAAGGCGTCAGCGCAAGGGCTGCCGCCAGCGGTGCGTATTGCGGCAAGGGAGCATGGGTGAAATCAAACCGCCCCGC
>NZ_JBKQOT010000351.1:0-4144 GCF_052145395.1 Roseiarcus sp. | reverse complement strand
AGCGCTCGATGACGAACGGCTGCTCGCCCGGCGGGAGCACCACCCCGCCCTTGAGCACGCCGCGCAACCCCTCGACGTGCTCGGCCGGCCAATGGGAGAGGTTGAGCAGCGTGCGCTTCCGGATGCTTTTGCCGTCCCGATAACTCTCGCGCAGCAGGATGGCGGGCGGGGAGCCGCGGTTGGGGACGGTCTCGATGTACATGGACGGAGGATAGCGCAGACGACCCACTCAATCAACGAAAATATCCGATTTCCATGGCTACATTTTAACCCCCCGTCAGCCCCAAAGACACGCAAAATCAGAAGCTTGGGCCTCTCAAAAGAAAGAAGCTCCGGTTAAACGTCGACTCGGTACGTTGAATGGGTCGTGACGAACTTCCGCTCGGGTGTCGATTCACGGCCTTCAACCACCGCGCCAAGCGGGATTCCAACCGCTACGTGCGGCTAACGGAGTTTCCGCGGCCGAACGCTGCGGAGACATTCCGGGCCGCCCGACGCCACATTTCGGGCGACCGCTCAGGCATGAGGCGCGTCACAAAGTCCCAGGCCGCCTCGAGCCGGTCGCGTGCAGGCCCGGACAGGGCTTCGCCCAGTTCGAAGCGTTCGCCTCGCACGCAGAGAACAAAGGAAGGCGGAGGCGCCTGGCCGAGCGACCGCGCGAAGACGTCGAGCACCGCCTCTGGCGACAGCGCGTGGGTCGAGGGACTCGCGTCGCGCCTCGCCTCGATCTCTGAGAAAAAGAAGGGCGCCGGCGTATTCTTGCCGGCGTCGAGGAACAGCGCCATCTCCGCGCCGTCGAGATCGAGCGCGTGCTCGATCTGCAGTTGGAAATCCTCGATGGTCGTCACATCCGCCCAGCCGGCGTGCGCGACCCGGCCGAGCAGGATCGGACCCAGCCCGTCGTCGCCGCGCGCGTCATTCCCCCAGCCGAAAACGACGAGCCGCACTCAGCCCTTCCTGAGGCGAGAGACCAAGGCGCCGTCGGCGTCGACGAGATCGACTTCCAGCGGCATCTGGCCCAGCGCGTGCGTCGCGCAGGACAGGCACGGATCGTAGGCGCGGATCGCGATTTCGATGTGGTTGAGGAGCCCTTCCGTCACCTCGTGGCCCGACAGGAAGCGGGATGCGACGGCGCGGATCGCCTCGTTCATCGCCTGGTTGTTGTTGGTGGTCGAGACGATCAGGTTGCAATAGGTGACGAGGTCGTTCTCGTCGACGCGGTAGTGATGGAACAGCGTTCCGCGCGGCGCCTCGATGACGCCGACCGCCTCCTCGCGGCGCGATCCCTTGTCGGCCATCAGGTCCGTCCCGACGATGTCGGCGTCGTCGAGAAGCTCGCGCGCCAGCTCGGCCGCGTGCAGCATCTCGACCATGCGCGCCCAATGATACATGAGCGCGCCGTGAAGCGGCTTCCCGCCCCCGGCCGCGACGAATTTCTTGCGCTCGGCCTCGGCGAGCGGCGTCGGCATGAAGTCGCACAACTGCACGCGGGCGAGCGGCCCGACGCGATACCAGCCCTTTTCCGCGCCGAGAGCCCTGATGTGCGGGAATTTCATATAGGTCCAGTTCTTGACGTCCTCCTGCAGCAGGCTCTGGTAGGTTGTGGTGTCGACGTGATCGAAGATCGGCTTCCCGTCAGCGTCGCGGGCGCGCAGGCCGCCGTGGTAGTAGTCGGGCGCGCCGTGGCTGTTGACCAGCGCCATCATATTGGCGCGGGCTTCGCCGAAGACCTTGTAGAATTCAGGGCTCGTCTGGTGCAGTTCGACGACGAGATCGACGGCCGCTTTCGACCATTCCACGATTTGATCGATGCCGCCCCGCATCGAGTCGCGATCCTCGACGCTGAGCGCCTTGTTGACGCCGCCCGGGATGACGCCCGTGCCGTGGATGCGCTTGCCCGCGACATGGCGGATAACCTCCTGACCGAACTTTCGGGTCAGGACGCCTTGCCTCGCAAGATCGGGGAACGCGGCGGCGACACCCATGATGTTGCGCTTGGCGACTTCGCTCTCGAACCCGAGCAGCAAGTCCGGCGAAGCGAGATGGAAGAAATGCAGCGCGTGCGATTGCACGATCTGCCCGTAATGCAGCAGCCGGCGAAGCTTCTCGGCGGTCGGGGTCAGCGGACCATAACCGGCGATGAGGTCCATCGCCTTGGTCGCCGCAAGCAGGTGACTGACCGGGCAGATGCCGCAAAGCCGCTGCACCGCGATGGGGACTTCCCAGTACGGACGCCCCTCGATGAAAATCTCGAAGCCGCGAAACTCGACGATGTGAAGCCGGACCTGATGAACCCTGTTTTCCTGGTCGAGGAGGATGGTGACCTTGCCATGACCTTCAACGCGAGAGACAGGCTCGATGGCGACCCGCCGCAACCTGTGCGGCGATTCTGCGGTTTCGAGGTTCGACATGGCAGGGACCCCTAGTCGTAATGCAGAAGGCTGGGCTCGAGGCGCGGCATACGCCCCAGGATCAGATCCGTCAGAAACTTCCAGATCGCGTCGCCCGACGGCGGACACCCGGGCAGGCTGTAATCGACGCGCACGATCTCGTTCAGCGGATAGACTTTGTCCAGCGCGAGCGGCAGTTCGGGCGAGTTTGGAACGCAGGGCTCGTCGGTCACGGGATTGCGATAGACGCGCCGCAGAATGTCTTCGATATCGAGCTTGTTGCGCAGGGCCGGCAACCCGCCGTTGATTGCACAGGCGCCGACGGCGACGAGAATCTTCGCGTTGGCGCGCAACTCACGAACGACATGAACATTGTCGGCGTTGCAGACGCCCCCTTCGATCAGCGCAATGTCGCATGGCCCGCAATGTTTGATGTCCGTAAACGGCGAGCGGTCAAACTCCGCGATCTCCGCCAGTTCGAACAAGCGCTCGTCGATGTCCAGGAACGACATGTGGCAGCCGAAACACCCGGCCAGCGACGTCGTCGCCAGCCGGACCTTGACCTTGTCCTGACCGGGGTTGCTCATTTAGCCGCCTCCGGAAGTTCGCACGACTCAGCCTCGGCGCTGATCTGGGCGAGGTCGTAGGGCCGTTCGCCGATCGCCGTGGCGAACCCGACGCGCTTGACGATGATCGCGCCGACCGGACAGACATGCGCCGCGCGATCGGTAACCGCGAAAGCGCTGTCTCCGAGCTTGCCGGTCGGCGAGTTGATGATCAGCTTTGCGTCGAGTCCTCGTCCGGCGACCGCGAACACCTCCTTATGGTCGACGTCTCGACTTGCGCGCACGCAGAGCTCGCACAGAATGCAGCGGTTGAAGTCGAGGAGGACGTCGGGATGCGACGCGTCGACCTCCCGGTGCGGGTAGAGTTCGACGAAGTGCGGCGACATCATCTCGTACTCGTAGCCGAGCGCCTGCAACTGGCATGCGCCGCTCTTCTCGCAGGCCGGGCAGAAGTGATTGCCCTCGATGAAAAGCATCTGGACGAGCGAACGGCGCATCGCGTCGAGTTCGGGCGTGTTGACGTCGACCTCCTGTCCGACCGCGGCCTTGTGCGTGCAGGCCGTCTGCGTCCGCCCGTTGACGAGGACCGTGCAGAGCTTGCAGCCCCCGTGCCGCTTGAAATCGGGCTGGAAGCAAAGATGAGGAATGTAGACGCCCGCCGCCTTCGCCGCCTCCAGGATGGTTTGGCCCGGAACGAATGGAACCGGCTGTTCGTCGATCGTGAATTCGTTGTCCATCGCGCTCAGCCTTCTGTCAGATGCGCTTCGGCGTCGTCGCGCTCCGTGATCCGTCTCGCCGGTTCGAGGGCCGCCTCGAGATCGATCGCCGGCGCGAAATCGCGCGCGCGCAGTCTCCTCTCGAACGCCGGCCGGAACTTGTTGAGCGCGTCGCGCACCGCATTGCCGGCCGTCTCCCCGAGACCGCAGTGGCTGGTTCGCTTCATGAACTCAACAAGACGTTTGAGGTCGTTGACCTCATAGCTCGACCCGCGACCCTCGGCGATCTTGTCCATGATATTGCGTTGTATGGCCGTGCCGACCCGGCAAGGGGTGCAGAAGCCGCAGCTCTCGTGGGCGAAGAAGTGGGTGAAATTTCGCGCCACCTCGAAGATGTCCCGGTCATGACCGAAGATCATGAAGGCGCCCGCCGTGGAAACGTCCTCGAAGGCGATCCGGCGGCTGAACTCGT
>NZ_JBKQOT010000350.1:0-2558 GCF_052145395.1 Roseiarcus sp. | reverse complement strand
GACGCCGAAGTCGATCCGCCTGCGCAAGGCCCTGCTCGGCCCCAACGACCGCAAGCGGGCCGAGCGGGCGAAGACGGCCGAGGGGGCGGGGTAGGGCGATCGCTCTTTTTTTCGCTTTCATAGCCTGACGCCTGTCACGTTCGTTTCGCGCGTCGCGTGCTAGGCGTGTGGGTCGAGGCGCATTTCACCTGGCGCTGCCCGGGAGGCGATGATGAAAGCGGTTGCATTCGCAAACAATGATATTGCCGTCGTCGCCTGGACTTTTGGCGGAAAGGTGCCGGGATGTCTGGGATTTGCAATCTACCGGATCGACGTTCGGGCGGGCACGGAAACCTGCCTGCCCGCGATGGCGACGTTTCCCGATCAGGACGCCACGAAGCCCGGCCGGACCACGGCGGACGACCCGGTCCAGAAGTTCTATTGGAAAGACCTCTACGCCAAGCGGGGCGGGACCTACCGCTATAAGATCGTGCCGATGGGCGGAACGCCCGGCAATCTCCAGCCGATGACCTATGGCCCGGCGATCAGCAACACGATCCAGCTCAGCCCCCATTACGGGACGCTCTCCGTCTACTTCAATCGCGGCATCCTCGCCACCCAGGCGACTGCGCACAAGCTCGACGAAGACGGCGGCAAGACGCCAGAAACCCTCGAAGAGCACATCGACAAGATCGGCGATCCGCTGCGCGACGACCTCATGGGGCAGTTGATCGAAGCCCTGACCACGCTCTCCGACGAAGCCGCGAGCGATGGCGGAGACACATACTGCGCCCTTTACGAATTCGAGGACCCGGAAGCGATCGATCACCTGAAGAAGCTCGGGGCCCGCGCGCATGTCGTCCTGTCGAACATGCCGAGCGGCGGCAAGGGCGAGGAGAAAACCAAAGACACTTATGCCGCCGAGCGCGACGAGATCCGGCAGGCCGGCCTCGACGTGGTCGACCGCTTCATGCCGAGCGGCCACATTGGCCACAACAAGTTCCAGGTGCTCGTCGACAACGGCCCGCAGGCGGTCCTGTTCGGCTCGACCAACTGGACCTCGCACGCGCTCTGCGGCCAGACGAACAACGCCGTCGTCGCCCGCTCTCCCGCGCTTGCAGCCGCCTATCTCGACTACTGGAACCGCCTGAAGGGGGACACCGATCCTCCGGGCGAAGGCGGAAAGGCGCTGCAATCGGCCGAATTCCGGGAGGAAAACGCCAAAAAGCTCGACCCGATCCCGCTCGAGGACGGCAGTGGCGAAGTGGATTTGTGGTTCTCCCCCAACACGGAGCACGCGCGCTCGAGCAAAGTCGGCAAGGACGAGGATACGCCGCCGGATCTCGCCGAAGTCTTTGACATCATCGCCAAGGCGCGCCAGGCGATCGTCTTTCTCGCCTTCGAGCCGGGAAATCCGAGCATCGTCGACGCGATCGCAGACGCGCAGAAGGCCAACCCTGCCCTGTTCGTGCGCGGCGCCGTCACTGCGGCCGACTCGGCGGGCCAGTTCAAGACGGCGATCAGCAGCGACGGCGACGCTCCGCCGCACAAACATCAAAAGGGCGATCCGCCTGTTCCTGAGGACTATCGCGTCATTCACACCCGCGGCGTGACCAAGAGCGACGCCTTTGGGCAGTGGGAGGCGGAACTCAATCAGGCGGGACACGCCGTCATTCACGACAAGATCGTCGTCGTCGATCCGTTCTCGGATACCTGCGTCGTGATCACCGGCAGCCACAACCTGGGCTACCGCGCGTCCTACAACAACGACGAAAACATGGCGATCATCCGCAACCATCGCGCGGTCGCAGAGGCCTACGCAGCCCATTGCCTCGATGTCTACGATCACTACGCTTGGCGCTATTGGCTCGGCGCCCAGGACGAAAAGGCCTGGCACTTCCTGTCGACGGGGCCGAGGAACTCGAAGCGCGCGCCGACGCCCCGCGCAAGCCGCGCGCCAGGCCCGAACCGCCGCGCGCCGCCACGGCCGATCTCGGACGTGCGGCGGATGGATCTCCGCCGAGTGATTGCATAAGTCATTGAAATTGTTTAACTTTGTGATCGAACCGATTGCCGGTGCGCGACTCTACGTACGTTAATTTGGCGGACATCAGCGGACGCGATCGGACCGTTATCTCCTTCCGCGTCGGGCCGCGCTAAACGAACTGGCCGCCGAGTTTCCCCGGCGGCCATTTGGAGCAGTCGCGCTCGTGCTCTCACTTCTTGGTGGCCGCTTCCTCCTTCTTTTTGCGCTCGCTCTCCCGCAAGAGCATCTGGCCAAACTCTCCCATCTCGTGGCCGGTGCAGTCGCGCATGGGCTTACCGTTCGGCATTATCAGGTCCAGCAATGAGGTCCCGTCCCTGATCGCCTTTTTGGTCGCGTCGGCCAGATTGCGCGCTTGTTCGCCAAAAGGCTTGCGGGCCAATGCCTCGGCGTCGAACTTCTTCTCACTCATTGCAATCAGCCTCCTTCTTGAAGGGTACCGGCTTCACGCCGATCCGATCGAGTCGGTCTCGCCACGGCTCGCTTGGAGACGACCGTGGCAAGCCAAGACGGTCCTCGGCCTCTCCGATTTCTT
>NZ_JBKQOT010000349.1:0-2500 GCF_052145395.1 Roseiarcus sp. | reverse complement strand
CGAAGTTCCCATGAGCGAGCGTTCTGTCTGCGGGCGATATCGAGGGCGCCTTGGAAATAGGCTTGCGCCCCGCCCTGGTCGTGCTGGGGCGACAGAAGCTCAATTAGACCGGCGATACGATGAGCTTCGGCGTCGAACCACCTTTCGCCTGTCGCCTCCGCCGCAGTGATCGCTTCGCCAACCGAGCGGCGCGCGTCGTCGAACTGCCCAAGGTCCACCTGAGCCTTCGCCAAAGCTGACAAGAAGTATGGAAGAGCCGCTGGATCAATCCGCCCCAAATCAAGCCTGAAATCCAAGCCTAAATTACCAACCCAGGCGTCTCATTGTCGTTGACACGTTCCGCCGCGATCGGCCTGCGACAAGCCTTCGGCGACCGGCAGTGTAGACTATCTCGTCGCGATATCTCCCGAGGGTGCGTGCGGCGTCGCTGCAGGTCCGAGAAGAGTCGATCCGCATTATTGGGGCGCACCGATGCGTCTGCCGAAAGACGCCGAGACCGATGCGATTTGTGAAGATCGTCCTGCATCATCCGTACAAGATTTCTTATGAAGTTCGAGACGACAAGGTCGAGATCGTTCACATCCGCCGCTCAGCGAGATGGTCGTGGACGGCGTAAAGGCGACACGCCGCCGGTTTGCAGTGTGACCTGCATCATAGACAGACCCTCCTGAACGAAGATAGTCTGTGGTGCCGAGGGACGTTCCCGCGGTGTTCATAGCAAGAGGAGGACTGCCCATGCCCGACGCACCCGTTCCAGGCGTCTCGATATCCAAAGGCAACTTTGTTTTCGACGAGATCAGGGAAGCTCTGGCGGCGCGCGCCGCAGCCGCGCCCCCTCCGCTCGGCGTCCTCTCGCACTTCATGGGAGAATTCGGGGGAACCGGCTTCAATACGATCTTCCGCCCCAATAGCGGGCCGCCAACCACAACGACCTTTCCCAAACCCGTCGCTCCACCGCCGCCCCAGCCTCCCAGCGAGAATGTCCTTGAACTCAATCTCACCACCGAAACCCTGACATTCTCTGAGGCGCTCGGCAATGTGCCCAATCGCGGGTTGGAGGCCCAGAACGACATCTTTCTCAACGGCGTGCCTTATGTGCAGGCGATCAACGACGTGACCAATACGGCGACCGGCAAGGGCGACGGCAAGGCCACGGGCATTCATTTCGAGCCTGGTCTGTGGATGCATGTTCCCGCCACGAAGACGACGCCGAACCTGGCCGAGACGTTGGTGCGTATGGCCTCCATTCCCCACGGAACGACAATCAACGCCCAAGCTCTCGGGCCGACCGCGACAATCGCAGGGCCGCCGACCATACCGCCCGTCTCGATCACGCCGTTCCCTATTGGCAACCCCTCGCACCCGATCCGCTTCAACGCCCAGACCGCAGCCGATACGGACACGCCCCGCATCCCACAGGACCTGACGAAATTCATTGCGGAGGGAACGATCACCCAGGCGATCCTGGACGATCCCAACACCATTTTGCGCGAGGCCATCGCGCATCAGACCATCGTCGAAACGATCGTGTTCACCGTCGCGACGTCGCCCCGTTCCCCGGTGTTCGGCGGAGGCACGGCGAACATCGCCTTCCTTGAAGGCAATCAGGCGATCACCACCCCCAACGCAGATGCGGTCACAATGACCGCGACGTTCTGGATCGAGACGGTCGAGCACAAAATCCAAATCCCGATCTTCCGGCTGGGTCAGCCGCCTCTCCGAATCCCCGCGCCGACAGCAAAACCAGGGTTGCTTGGGCCGGTCTTCCACATCGAGCCGCCAAGAGAGATTCCGGCTCCGATCACGATCACCGTGCGCTCAACGCAGATCCAGTACTCGCAGGTCGTGCTTCTCAACTTCGCCGGTCTCAGCTGGCCGCACGTTTCGGTGGCGACGCTGGTTCCGATCGCCCCGCAGACGATTCCGCCCGGCGCCTGGCCATAAGCGGCGGGGAAGCAGCGGCCGGCGCCGAAGTCATCGGGCCGGCGCCGCAGAAAAAGCCGCGCGGGATCTTGTCCCGCGTGGCAGGATTGTTGGCCACCTATGGCCCGAGCGCTCGACGATCTCTTACTCGGCCGCCATTGCCAGCGGCTCCTCGCGGGACGCCAGGTCGAAGCGGTCGAGGTCCATCACCTTGGTCCACGCCTTGACGAAGTCCTTCACAAACTTCTCCTTCGCGTCCGCGCTGGCATAGACTTCCGCAAGCGCGCGCAGCACCGAGTGCGAGCCGAAGATTAGGTCGACACGCGCGCTGGTCCATTTGACCTCGTTCGTCTTGTGGTCGCGTCCCTCGTACACGCCTTCGGAGCCGGCGAGCGGCCGCCATTCCGTGCCCATGTCGAGCAGGTTGACGAAGAAGTCGTTGGTCAGCGCCCCTGGCGTCTTGGTGAAGACGCCATGCGTGGACTTGCCCGCATTCGCGCCGAGGACGCGCAGGCCGCCGACCAGGACCGTCATCTCAGGCGCCGTCAGCGTCAGCAATTGCGCCCGATCCACCAGG
>NZ_JBKQOT010000348.1:0-8651 GCF_052145395.1 Roseiarcus sp. | reverse complement strand
CGACCCACTGGGGCAGGCCGACGCCAAACGCGGGCTCCATCACGCGCTGACGCAATCTCGGAACTGCGTTCGTCAGCCGCGTGAGTCTGTCAAGCAACCTCGGCCAGTCGGGCGCCCGATCGAGCATAATCACACCGGTCACGATGGAGCGCATGCGCGGGTCGGCTTCGGCGAGCCACATCGCCGCCTCGAAGGCGCTCATCTCGGCCGGTCCGCCCCATCCGGACAGGTCCTCGGGACTAACGGCGCGGCCCTTGCGATCGCTCATGATCTTGCCTCCAGATCGCCTGTCGTCACGCCGCCGCGTCGGACTCCGAGCCCGGCGCGACACGCAGCAGTCCGCGAAACGCCCGCTCGGCGCCGCGTTCGCCCCTGATCACCGCATCGACCTCGCGGGAGATCGGCATTTCGAGGCCGCGCTCGGCCGCCATGGCCACCACCACGCTGCTGGTCTTGATGCCTTCGGCCACCATGTTCATCGCGGCGACGATTTCGGCAGTCGTCTTGCCGCGGGCGAGTTGCTCGCCGACCTGCCGATTGCGCGACAGCGGGCTCATGCATGTGGTCATCAGGTCGCCGAGCCCGGTCAGGCCGGCGAAGGTCTCGGCCCGCCCGCCGTGGGCCACGCCAAATCGCGTGAGTTCGGCCAGGCCGCGCGTCACGACGGTCGCGAGCGTATTCATGCCGACGCCCAGTCCGACCGCCATTCCGGCCGAGATGGCGATGACGTTCTTCAGCGGTCCGCCGAGTTCGCAACCGACGACGTCGACGTTCGAATAGACGCGAAACATGCGCGAGCCGAACAGCGGCTGGAGCGAACGCGCGACGTGGAGATCGGGCGTTGCGATCACCGCTGCGGCGGCCATGCCCTGAAGGACTTCGCGCGCGAGGTTCGGTCCGGCCAGCACTCCCGCCGGGTGGCCGGGCAACTCCTCGCCGATGACCTCGGTCATCCGCATGCGGGTCTGCTGCTCCAGACCCTTGGCGAGACTGACGACGGGCACCCACGGCCGGACAAGAGCCGAAGCGGCGCTCAACGTCGCGCGCATGGCGTGCGAGGGCACGCCGAGCACCAGGACATCGCAGGTCGACACGGCCTCTTCGAGAGACGTGGTCGCGCGCAGCGCCGGGTTCAGCGGCAAGTCGCCGAGGTAGCCGCTGTTGCGATGTTCCCGATTGATCTCGTCCGCGGTCTCGGCGCGCCGCGCCCAGAGCACGGTGCGGGCGTTGGCCGACGCGAGCGACGCGACCGTGGCGCCCCACGAGCCCGCACCGAGAACCGCGATCTGAATGGGTCGGGTCATCCTCGTCTTGTCCTCTCATTCCTGTCCCGCCGTGGGCCAGTCGTCGAGCGTTCGCTGGAACAGCGCCTGCACATCGGCCATGTGACGGTCGAGATCTTCGACCTTCCATTTGGTCACGTCGATCGGCGGCAAGACGCACACATGTACGACGCCCGGGCGGAAAAGCACGGAGTCGCGTGGCATAACCTCGTAGCCATTGCGAATGACCACGGGCACGATGGGGGCGCTGGCCTGCATGGCGATGTGGAACGCGCCCTTCTTGAACCGGCCGAGTTTCGGCGTGGCGCTGCGCGTGCCCTCCGGAGCGATCACCACGCTGACGCCGCGCCTGAGCCGCTCGACTGCCGGCCTCATCGCCTCTATTGCGCTTCGGGTGTTGCTACGATCGATGAAGGCGACGTCCAACGCGCGCAAGATCTGGCCGACGAGCGGGATGTCGGCGACTTCCTTCTTCGCCACCCCCGTCGCCCCGCGCCTCAGCAGGCTGAGGAGCACGTAGCCCTCGACCATGCTCTGATGATTGATGAAGAACACCGAGGGTCGATGCGCCCACAGATGGTGTTCGCCCTGGACCTCGATGTCGACGCCGGTAATCGCCAGCATGGCGTCGCTGCTGATCGCGCTGACCAGTTCGGCAGCCTTGCGGGTCTTCCCGGTCGCCAGCGCATAGGCGAGGCCGCCCAGCGAAGTCGCCACCAGCGTGTAATAGGCGCCGAGGCTCCGCGCCACCACCGACGCCGACGGCTTGCCGCGCGGCGAGAAGCGCAAAACCTTCCAGCCTTCACCATGCGCCGCCTCAAGCAGCGCCGGCTTAGGGTTCACGGCGTTCGCGTGTCCCACCGTCTTCAGGAAGGCGATGTCTTCATTGCCGTTGGCGTAACCGTAGCTGCGCGCCAGCGCGATCTTGCGCGCCTTGGCGAAAGCGCGCACCGCGTCGGCCTTGCCGACGCCCCAGAGCGGCGCCCCCTCGATGCCGCCTGTCAGCCGTCCTCGGCGCACCATCGCGCGCGTGCACAGCAGATGCTCTATCCCCAATTCCTGGGTGATCGGCTCCGCCTGGTAGCGCGTGGCCGACGACGCGATCGCCACCGTGTGACCCATCTTCTGGTGCGCCTTCACCAGGCGCCACGCCTCCGGGAAAAGCAGGCCGGCGATCTTCTCCCTGAACAGTCGCGACCACAGTTCGACGAGTTCTTCTTCCGCACGGCCGGCCCATTCGCTAACGGCCTTGCCAATGACCTCGGCGAACTCCCGCTCGTCCATATCGCCGCGAAGGATAATACGGAGAATGTCTGCGGCCTCGCCAAGACCCATGTCGCCGCGACGTAGCTTGTCGGTGAAAAACGCCGACGCCGAATAGCCGTCGATCAGCGTGCCGTCGAAGTCGAAAAAGGCGCCGATGTCCGGTCCTTTCGGTCCAGCCTCGATCGCGGCGATGGCGTCGTCGGTTGCTGACATCAGGCGAGCCTTTCCACGGCGTGCCGCAGCCGGTAGTCCAGTTCGCCGATCGCCGCCACGCCGGCGACGGCGGCCGCCGTCTCCTGTGCGAAGCGTCGTCGTTTCTCGGCGAGATCCTCGGCGCCCGGTTGCATGAGGCCGCGGTTAGCCGCCAGCGCGAGCGCGTTGGTGAACAGTTCGCGGCTGACGCATTCGGGATTGCGCAGACGCTTTTGCAGCACGTATTGCCTGCCGACGGCGATGCAGTGCGAAAGGAACGTCGGTTCGTCCACCGCGGCGTCGCAGGGCTGCGCCGCCAACCGATCGGCGACGATGAAATAGGCCTCGAGAAACGCCGGCAGCACCCGATGGGCGATGAGGAACGGCGCCTGCTCGAGGAGCGATAGAGTCGCCCGCCCTTCGGCGAGATGTTCGCGCATCTGCGGATCGAGCAGACTCGCCTCCGCCTGGATTTCCTCCTGGAACACGGGCTTCTCGCTGAAGAAAAATTCAAACTTCAGCAGGTCGCGCAGGGCGAGCGCCTGGCGCCAGCCGCGGTCGATCGCTTGGTCGGGTCCGTCCCGCGAAGCGACCATCAGGCCGAGTTCGACGATTGCGCGGTTGACGAACCAGTGAATGGCGCTGTTGCGATAGAAAGCGGCGACGGAATGCTTGCCGGGCTCGATGTAGAACACCGGCGCTAGGCCGCCGTCGTGACGACCGACCACGCCCGCTTGAACCAGCGTATCGAGCACCGTCTCGACGCCGCTCGCGCCCGGCAAGCCGCCGAGCGCGGTCGCCGGCAGATTGCGCTGCGCGGCGTAAGCGAGCAGCGGTTCGACCACGTCAAGCACTTCCTGCAACGTCTGCGCATGGTCATGGACGCCAAGCAGGGCCAGGGTCACGAGTGCGGGTGCGGTGACCGGCGTAACGCGATTGATGCGCTGGAACACTTCGAAGGCGACCTTGTCGAGCGTCCAGCGCAGGGGCTGGTTGTCGCCGCGCGGATGCGCCTTGCGCAGCGAGAAAGGTTCGCCAAAGCGGACGTAGGCCTTGCCGAGCTTTCGATTCTGCGACTGCGCGTAGCCGGCGAGCCAACGGATGCCCTCCTTGCGCTTGGCGGCGCCCGCCTCCTCGGCGGCCATCTTCGCGATTTCGTTCAACTGGTCGTAGGTGATCGAAACCGGGACCAGCAAGATGTCCTCAGCGGCGCCGCTGTCGATCGCTTCCACGAGATATCTCAGCAAGCCGTACCTCGGCGGCCGCAGCTTGCCCGTCCGCGAGCGGCCGCCCTCCATGTACCATTCGAGACTGGCGCCGGAGGCGACGAGGTAGCGCATGTATTCGCGCACCGCCAGCTTGTAGACCTCGTCGTCCTTGAAGCTGCGCCGCATGAACACGCCGCCAGCGCGGCGACCGATCGTTCCGATCGGGAAGAATCCGAGATTGTCGCCGCCGAGCACGTAATTGCGCGGCATGTGGATCGACTGCAGGATTTTCATCAGGATGAACGGGTCGGCGTAAGAGCGGTGCGTCGGCAGGAAAACCAGCGACTTGTTTGCGTTCTCCTGGTGCTCCTGCAGGCGCTTCAACGCTGCCCAGTCGACGTCGAACGACCAGGCGCGCGTGTGCAGAGGCCCCAACCCGCGATCGATGAGCATGCCGAAGAACGGGTCTTGGACGCTGACCATCTCGCGCAAGGCGACCTCTGCTTCCTGGCGCGCCTCGGCCGGCGACTTGCCGGCCTTCTTGGCGGCGGCGACCAGCTCGGCTTCGAATCTCTGGCTGTCGAGAACCGCTTGCGCGACCGCGCGGCGGGTCATGAAGGTCATTGCGCATTCCCTCGCTCTGGCGCCCCGGGGGGAAGGCCGTTTTCGGCCGAAGCGACGGTCTCGAGGATCGTTTTCGCCACCCGGCCGGAATCGTCGTACATCGGCATGTGACCCACTCCGGCGAGCATCAGGGGCCTTGCGCAGGACACGAGCGCGAGCATCGGCACGCCGTAACGGTGGAACGGAATGAGGCGATCTCTGGCGCCCCAGGCGATCGTGACCGGCGCGGCCGATGCTGGGATCGGCGCAATGGGACCATCATCGTGGACTGCCGCGATTATTTTCGGAAGCACGCTCGCCCGCGCGAGCGCATGCAGCATCTCCCGCGCCTCCCACGGCTCGACGCGCTGACCCTGCTCCATTCCTCGCCGCAACAGCGCCCAGCGAAACCAGGCGAATTTCATCAGGCGCTCCGGCGCCTTCCTCCATCGACTGCGGGCGAGCGCGTAGGAGTTCAGCACCGGCCGCGCCATGGCTTCGAAGTCGTCGGACGTTCGCCATGCGCCGGCAGGCGACAGCGCGGTCACCGACTTGGCGAAGCCACGGCGCAATAGTTCGAGGGCCAGCCAGCCGCCCAGCGAATTGCCGGCAAGATGCGCTGAATCGAGACCGAGGCTTCGCAACTGCTCCAGGACCGTATCCGCCAGCCAGGAGATCGACGGCCGCGTCGAATCCGCGACGGGCAAGCCTTCGTCGTGTCCCGGCAGGGTGATTGCGACCACACGGCAATGGGGCTCGAGCAGCGGCAACACGGGCGTCCAGACCCGCCATGTTCCGCCGATGCCGTGCAACAGCACCAACGGAGGCCCCTCTCCGCCCATGTGGACGCCGCGTATCGGCGTCCAGGAAGCCGGCATCTGGCTCTCAACCGACATGGCTCGTCCTGGCGTTCGCAGTGGCGACCCGACGACTATTCGTCCTGTGTGTAGCGCTGGCGCAGTAGCTGCTTGTCGATCTTGCCGACGCTCGTGCGCTCGAGCTGATCGACGAACAGGATCGTTTGCGGCACCGCGTATTTCGAGATGACGCCGGTGTCCGCGACACGGCCGACGTGCGCCTTGATCGTGTTTTCCGTCGGCGCTTCCTCCGCCTGATAGTCGCGGACCACCAAGGCCGCCGGGCGTTCACCCCACTTTTCGTCCTTGATGCCGATGACGGCGGCCTCTTTGACGCCGGGGGCCTTCATGATGATGTCTTCAAGCTGCAGCGACGAAATCCACTCGCCGCCGGTCTTGATGACGTCCTTGATGCGATCGGTGATCTGGAGATATCCGTGTTCCGTCATGTTGGCGATGTCGCTGGTGTGCATGTAGCCGCCGCGCCACAGATCCTCCGACGCGGTCGGGTTCTCGAAATAGCCTTGGGTCAACCAGGGCGCCCTCACGACGATCTCGCCTGAGGCTTTGCCGTCATGCGCGACGTCGTTCATGTCGGCGTCGACGACCCGGATGTCGACGAGCGGGATCGGACGTCCGGTCTTGGTCCGGAAGTTCACTTCCTCGTCGTGGACGCCGCTGAGCATCGACGCCTTGAGGTGCGCTAAGGTAAGGACGGGCCCCGTTTCCGACATCCCATAGCCGGTGAAGATGTCGATTCCCCGCGCCATAGCGCGCAGAGCCAGCATCTTCGGCAGGGCCGCGCCGCCGATGACCATGGTCATGCCGCTGAGATCGACATCTGCGCTCGCTGGCGCATCGAGCAGCATCAGCAGAATCGTCGGTACACAATGTGTGAAGGTCACGCCCTCATTCTTGATGAGCTTCAAGAGGAGGTCCGGAATGTAGCGCCCGGGATAGACCTGCTTCACGCCGGCGGCGGTCGCCGCATAGGGACAGCCCCAGGCGTGCACATGGAACATCGGGGTGATCGGCATGTAGACGCTCTCGCTGTGGAAGCGCCCCTGCTTGGGCGCCAAACCCAATGCCGCGAGTTCGCTGATCGTGTGGAGCACTATCTGCCGATGGCTGAAATAGACGCCCTTCGGCAGACCGGTGGTGCCGCTGGTGTAGAAGGTGGTCGCCTGCGTGTTCTCGTCGAAATCGGGGAAATCGAACTCAGGCGATGCCGAGGCCAAAATGTCTTCATAACGGCCGGCGACGTCGCTTTCGCGAGCAGCGAACGACTCGTTGTCCGACATCAGGACGATCGCCCTGACCTTGGTCAACCGCGGTCGGATCGCCTCCAGAAGTTCGCGAAACTCGTCGTTGACGAGCAGTGTGGTCGCGCCGGCGTGTTCGATAGTATAAATGAGATGTTCGTGCGACAGGCGGACGTTCACTGTTTGCAGGATCGCGCCCATCATAGGGATCGCGAAGAAGGCTTCCAGGAACCGGTGGGTGTCCCAGTCCATGACACCTACCGTATCCCCGGGACGGACGCCCAGCGCCGCCAATCCGCTCGCCAGTCGATAAATGCGTTCTCCGAGCGTCCGATAGGTGAACCGTTTCTGGTCGCGGTAGACGATCTCCTGGTCCGCGGCGTGCAGCATCGAGGAATGCAGCAGATGCTTGATGAGGAGCGGGTAAGTATACGCTAACGGCGTAACGTTGATGAGGCGACCTGCCAAAGTTTCCTCCTGTCGTGCGCTTTATCGCGATGCGCTTCTCTGCGATCCGAAGGTCGAAAAACTGACCTTTGAATGTCGGCCACCATACTGGCCGCACAATAATGCATGCTTCCGGCACGCGCAAAAAGGTGAGGCGCGGCCAAGAATGGGTTATTTTCGGCCAGAAGAGATCTTTTCGCCGATAGCGATTTCGGGACCGCGGAGGGCGCAGTGTCGGCGGCGATCGCGCCTGGTTCTGTCAGCGCAGCTACCGCCGTAGGGGCCGCCGACAGAGCCCCGCAAGACAACCTACGCGGCCGAAAGTCATAGTCAATGACCGGCGTCTGACCGGCGTCTCCGTCGACCACACAGAGCAATTGCTGCCGGAACTCGTTCGGCGGCATCTGCTTCCAACGCCGGAAGGCGTGACGAAAATTCGCGGTCTCGCTGAAGCCCAGCGCATGGGCGATGTCGTCGATGGTCATTCGCGTGTCGCGCAGGTACTTGACCGCGACTTCGACCCGCAACTGATCGAGGATGTCGCGAAAGGAGGTCTGCTCCTCCCGAAGTCTTCGCCGGAGCGTACGTACGGGGGTGGCGAAATGCTGGGCGACATCCTCCAGGCTCGTCTGTGGCGGGGTGCCGGGGCGGAGAGGGTGCAGACCTGCGCCACCCGCGGCCGGTGACTACGTCCAAACCCTCGGCCGGCGGCTGAGCGTTCGCGGCAGGACAGCGAAAGAAACCCTTGCGGCGTGAGGGGATTGACCGTCAACTGCGCTTGCCTTCGTCAGCGTCGCGAGGGGCCATGAGCGAGAGCGTCTTTCGCCTGTTCGTTTCGTCACCTGGCGACGCGGCGGCGGAGCGCTCACGCCTCGAGGCGGTGGTCGAGAAGCTCAATGCGGAGTTCAAGGATCGCGCGCGCTTCGACGCCGTGCGCTGGGAGACGAACTTCTATTCCGCGCACGAGACGTTCCAGAAGCAGATCCCCGAGGCGGCCGAGTGCGACCTCGTCGTCGCGATCTTCCGCGCGCGTCTCGGATCGCCGCTGCCGCAAGGATTCGAGCCTCAGGCCGACGGAGAGCCCTATCCCTCCGGCACGGCCTACGAGGTCCTGAGCGCGATCGCGAAGCGGCGCGACGGCGGCCCGCTGCCCGACATCTATGTATTCCGTTATCCGCACGATCCCCAGGTCTCGCTCAACGCGGCCGACCGCGCCGACATCGAGAACCAGTGGCGGGCGCTGGAGGGCTTCTTCGAACGCTGGTTCAAGACCGCCGGCGGGCAGTTCGTCGCCGGGTTCCAGCCCTACGAAAGCACGGACGATTTCGCCGAGCGGATCGAGGCGTGCCTGCGCCAATGGCTCGCCAAGCGCGGCATCGCCGCGCGCGAGACCTGAGACCGCGCAGGGCTGGGCTCGCCCTTTCCCGGCCTCGCGGCGTTCGGCGGCTGGCAGCGCGATCTTTCGGTGTCGTACCAAAAGGTCGGAGAGGTGGAGGTCGAACAAGGCCAATACGCGCAAGCCCTCGATTCCTA
>NZ_JBKQOT010000347.1:0-3382 GCF_052145395.1 Roseiarcus sp. | reverse complement strand
GGCTGGGTTGCCAGTCGTGGACGCGCCTTGACGCGGCAGCGTCGTGGATGGGGATATCGTTGCGCATGATCAGCTCCCGTTCCTCGGAGATTTGTCTATGCCCGGCGCGAGGCCGGGATTGATCTCTTCCGGGGTGGCCGCCGACTTTGCCGCGTCCACCGGAAGGGATTCCGGGGTTGCTTGCTCGGTCGTCATCGCCGGAATGCATCCAGGCCTTGCAGGCGGACTCATCAGGACATCCGACAGTCGGGTCGCAACCTCCGCGATGGCGCGCTCGAGCCAGGATCGGCCTTGGGCGCCGACGGCTTCCTCCTTGATTGTCACCGTCGCGGTCAAGCCGGAGACAAGCGGAACGCCCGGAGGAACATGATCGATCGCGATGCGAATCGGCACGCGTTGCGCGAGACGGACCCAGGTGAAGACGGGGTTGACGTTGGGCAGTCCTTGCACGCCGCCCGCGGCGTCCGACACTCCGATGCCGCGCGTCACGCTGGCTACGTGTCCGAGGATGGGCTCGGCGTATCCCATCAGTTTTGCTTCGATGCGATCGCCGATGCAGACTCGCGCCAGCTTGGTCTCCTCGAAGTACCCGTCAATCCAATAGCTGTCGGTGTCGACGACCGAGATATTGGCGGCTCCCTCGTGGGCGAAATCGCCGACCCGCATCAAGAGGTTCGTGACATAGCCATTGACCGGGCTGCGAACCTGGGTTCGACGCAGATTGATCTCTGCTTGCGCCACTTGTTGTTGCGCTGCTTCGAACGCGGCTTTCGCTTGGACCGCGGAGCCGGCATAGGTCTGCTGTTCCTCCGGGGTGGTCGCGAGATCTGAGAGCCGCTGTCGCCGCTCCGATTGCACCTGTTTGACCTGCAGATCGGCGGCCTTTTGCTGCAACTGCGCCCTGTCTTCGTGCAGGGCCACCTGGAAGTCGAACGGATCGATCACGTAGAGCACGTCGCCCTTGTGAACGTACTGATTGTCGCCGACCCGGAGTTCTGTGATCTGGCCGGAGACCTGCGGCGCGATGCTCGCGACTTGGACGCGCAGGCGCCCGTCTCGCGTCCACGGCGCCGTAACGTAATAGTCCCATGTCACCAGGGCCATGACGATCGCGACGAGCGCAATGGCCAGTGTCGCGAGCCGCTTGAAGCCGGCGAGCGTCCAACGAAGCGCAAGCCCTCCTCCACGCTGCGAGCTGCGTTCGTCAAGAGGCGTGCGCTGACCCGGCGTTTCGTGCGGTTGGGGCTCAACTGTGACCGGCTGAACATCGGGCGTTTGACGCTCCATGGCAGTAACGCCGCCCGTCGCTGGTTCTTGAGCAGGGTGACTGGGCTCGACCTGTGGAGCCGTCTGCTCCACGACTTTGGCGTCATACATGACCGTCACTCCTAAAAGGCGACCGTCAGCAGGCCGAGGATCGCCACATAGAGGCTGAGCTGAGCCACGGCCGGATTGCTGAACAGCTTATCGAATCCGCACAGGCGGAGAATCGGACGAAGAGCGAAGAAGATAGCGAGCGCCGCCACGGCGTAGACGACGAATGGCGCGACGAATACGTCGCCGACGACCAGCTCGGAAAACGAGTGCATCACGACACGGCCTCCATGGCGGGCGAGGCCGCGTGTCTCGCGGCGTCGATGACGATGGCCGCGAGCGTGAGCTCACCGCTGATTTCTTCGGCGAGCGCGCTCCCGGCGCCGGCCACATGCATCAGGGCGAGACTCACGTCGCGGAGGCGCTGCGTATCCTGCGTCGCGAGCGCCTCCTCCGCCTCGGCCGCCAGGTGCGACAGGGAGGTCTCGGCCAGCCGAGCCACGCTGTCGCGACCGAGTCGGATCGCAGCCGCGCGATCGAAATACGACAGGGCCTGCGCCAGAACCGCGCTGTCCCGATGGCTCGCCCCGCTCGCCGGGATCTGACCGATCCGCGCGGCGTCGCGGAACATGGCCTCTTCCGGCGCCAGCCGTCGATCGCGCTTAGAGAGCACCAGCTCGAAGTCGCGCCGCACCGACGCCATGATCCAGCGTTGGCGCCGCTCGTTCGATTCAGGCGGAATAAGGGTCTCTGCCGCTAGCAGCAGGCCAATGCCAGTGCACAAGAACAATACGACGAACAGGAACGAGTTCGCATTGTATGACTGCGGGTTGCTGGGGGATAGAATGACGAGAATGAAGATCAGGTTGAGCCGACCGAGCGACGCGACCATGGGATGCGGCCTTGTCGCCGCCACCATTGCGCCGATCACGAAGGGCGCGAGCGCGAGTGCGAGCAATGGGAATTCCGTGACGCCGTCGAGGATCAGAAATTCCAGAGTCCCCGCCAGAACCGCCGCGATCGGCGCCGCAATAAATGCTGCGACGGTGAAGCCTTGCGGATTCGGACTCACGGCGCCCAACCCGATCACAAGGGCGACCAGCGACAGAGACACCTCGGCTGAAGGCCATCCGGCCAGGACGAAGAAGCCGGATGCCAGCACCAGACAGGCCGCGGCTCGCAACCCCGCCGCCGCCGCGATGGCGCGCGATCGATAAAGCGGCATCCGCCACACGCAAAGGGGTCGGTGACCGGCGTTCAACGCGGCAAGTCCTTCGCGAACCTCGGAGATTCGCCGAAGAGACTCGCGCGAGGCCCAGGCCGATGCCGGTGAGTGCGCGCTCGCAGCGATCATATCGTCCATGGCCGGATTGGTTGCCGCGACGACTGCCTTCAGGGCGCGGGCGGCATGAACCGCCGCTACGAGCGCGACGGCAGTGCTACGAGCTGCCGCGCGCCGGATCGAGCCGCTCGCTGACTCCGTGGCCAAGCTTGCGATCTCGGGGCGGAGCGCCGCGATGTCGCGCAGCAGCCCCGCAGCAGTCCCCGCGTCGGTCGCCTCATCCCTGAGAACGGGCTTCGCATAGTCGCGAACGCGGCGATGGAGCGCGGCTAGTTGGGACGCCAGCTGCGGGAAGCTGTCGGGCGCCGCCAGTAGGTCGTTCACCACGGCGATCGCAGCGACGCCGACCGCGATCGCGGCGCCGCGCGCCATGCCGGACTCGAAGACGTGCTCCGGCGCGTCTAGCTGCTGGATGGCGATGAGCGCGACTGTATAACCGGAGAGCACCGCGGCATACGCATGATTCCCGTCGAGCAACCCGGCGGCGCACACACATAGACCAACCCACGCGGCGAAGACCGCGAGCATCAGATCGCGCGTCTGGGAGAACAAGGCGACAATGACGATGGCTGCCGTGACGCCGATGATCGTTGCGGCCCGCCGAAAGCGGGCCTTGTCCAACGCGCCCCCGCGGGTCGGGACCGCCAGGATGGCGACCGTGACGGCCGCGGAGGCCGGCGCCTCCAGTTCCAGCCAGAAGCTGGCCGCCAGTGCGGCGACGACGGC
>NZ_JBKQOT010000346.1:0-3639 GCF_052145395.1 Roseiarcus sp. | reverse complement strand
GATTCTGATTCCGAGGGGCCTCCGGGACCTCTGTTTGACGCAATTTCGCCACAATATCCCACGTTCGCAGCGTCGGAAAACGCATCGTTGAGCCGCTATTCGATGAGCGACCATGGCCATCCCGAGGCGCACGCGAATCCCCCGGCGCGGCTCGAAGCGGCGGGGGCAGGTCGGGGCGCAGGGCGAACGTCATTGTCCAATCCGAGGGCTACAGGATCAGACTACGGGCCAATTCTCTTTTTTGCAAGATCTTGTTTCACTGATCCTGATGAGCGGAACAGCCGCGCTGCCGACACGCGGTCTTTTCGACGCTCGCCTCGCGACGCTAGCGGCGTCATCTTCCGGTTACATCCGGGCGGATTCACGCAATCGGCAGTCCCAACGTGGATCGGTGGGAAAGCTTATTCAACATGAGGCGCTCGAAGCAGGGAGCCTCAGACACTGCGTCATGGGGTGATGTCACTCAGCCAAGCTTTCCAGTAATCGCTCCGCCTGCGGCTTGAGCGCATCGCAAGTCATCTCTCGCGCGAAGCTTTCCGCCTCGCGTCGGTTGGGGTTCGTGCGAATGCGACTGAGTTCTTCGGCCTCTCCCTGACATGCGGCGGTGGGACCGGCGGCGATGTCGAGGCTCTCCAGAAGCAGGCGAACTTGAGGACGCAGCCGTTCGCATTGAAGGTCTCGCCAGAACTGCCGAGCGGAATCCGCTGAAGGTTGCGCGCGGATGCGGTCCAGTTTGTCCTGTTCGGAAACACAGTCGCTCGCCGCCTTTAGCCCCCGAGCTAACTTCCCCTTGCCTGAAGGACTTTGGGCGGCGGAGGCTGGCGCGAAGCCCAAGCTCTCCATCAGACGCAACAGCTGAGGGCGCAACTTTTCGCAGCGCAACTCGTCGGCGAAGCGCGCAGCCTCCTCGCTCGAGGGGCTCATGCGCAACCGCTCCAGCCGGTCCTCGTCACGTTTGCAGATTTCGTCAGGCGTCGACGATGCGACGTCGCTCCCTGCGGAAGGCGCAGCCGGCAGCGCGGCCTCGACCGTCGGCTTCGCGTCCGGCGCCACGCCATTCGAGACCTCCGCAGCACGCGGCGCAGAAGCCAGGGAGGCCAAGCTCCCCATCAGATTCGAGAGCTGAGGGCGCAACTTTTCGCAGCGCAACTCGTTGGCGAAGCGCGCAGCCTCCTCGCTCGAGGGGCTCATGCGCAGCCGCTCCAGGCGGTCTTCGTCACGGTTGCAGATTTCGTCGGGCGTCGACGACGCGACGTCGCTCCCTGCGGAAGGCGCGGCCTCGACCGTCGTTTTCGCGTCCGGCGCCACGCCATCCGAGACCTCCGCAGCGGCCGGCGCCGTCGGCGGTGGGCCCAAGGTTTCCATCAGATTCAAGAGCTGAGGGCGCAACTTTTCGCAGCGCAAGTCGTTGGCGAAGCGCGCAGCCTCGTCGCTCGAGGGGTTGCTGCGTAGCCGCTCCAGGCGTTCCTCGTCACGTTTGCAGATTTCGTCAGGCGTCGACGACGTGACGTCCCTCCCTGCCGGAGGCGCGGCTTCGATCGTCGTCTTCGCGTCCGGCGACCCGCCATTCGAGACCTCCGCAGGGGCCGGTTCTGGAGTCTTCTCGGCGTGAAGAAGTTTTTCGATTTCCGCCCTCGCCAATTGCGCATGGAATCCGCTCCCATGAGCGGCGAGGAAGGCGCGCCACCCGTCAAGCGATCGACGCTCTCGGGCAGTCATATAGTCCGCCAGGTCGCCATCGACATCGACTTTGGCCGCTGGGGCGACGGGCGCTTTGGCGCTGGGAGCAATGGGCGCGACGTTGGCAATGGGCGCTTCCTGTGTCGGAGGCGCGGAAGTGACGTCTCCCTCACTCAGCGACGACGCATAGAGATAAATGCCGATCGAAACCGCCAACGCCAGAACAAGAAAAATCGAGAACTTGAAAAGCGCGCTCATGCGACCGCCTCCGACCCGTCGCGTGTCAATTCAGGTCACGCGCAACCCGAAAGCCATTGGCGTAATATCGGACGTCCTCGTCATAGCGAAAGCGTGCGGAGGAGCGCACGGCGATTGCCTTGTCCCCGAACGAACCTCCCCTCAAAACTCGAAGCGAGCAATCGCCGCTCGTCCAGGCCGAGCCGTCATTTGGCGCGCCGCGGTACGATGGGTTCCAGCAATCCTCCACCCACTCGGCGGCGTTCCCCGCAGTGTCGTACAATCCGAAGGCGTTCGGCCGGAACGAACCGACCGGCGCGGTCCTGCCGCTTTCGCTCGCCCCGCACTCTGCGCATTGAGCATGTCCGGTCCCGACGTCTTTGCCCCACCAGTATGGAGTCGTCGACCCTCCTCGCGCGGCATATTCCCATTCCGTCTCGGTGGGCAGCCGATAGGGCTTTCCAGTCATCTTTGTCAGCCACGCGGTGAACTCTTTGGCGTCATCCCAGCTGACGTTTGTCACCGGGCGATCCGCCCGCCCCCAACCCTGATCCGGCGGACTGAACTTGCAACCGCCCGCGGCGACGCATCGGTCCCATTCGGCGAATGTCACGTCGCGGCGGCCTATGGCGAAGTTCTTGCGAATGCTAATGTGGTGAACCGGCTGCTCGCTCGGCTTTGAGTTGGAGCCCATGTCGAATTCGCCAGAAGGCACGATGACAAGCTCCGCGCAGTCTGGACAGTCGCGAAAGGCCTCTCCTGGAAGGCGCTCCTCATCCGACCCCGCGGCGCATGACGATCCTGATGCGCACATCGACAACGCGACGCCGATAATCGCCGCCGCAGCCCACCCGGAGCGACCGATGAACCGGCTCTGCACGATGCGTGATCTCCGCTTTTCGCGGCGGACGATCTCGAGAGGAACTTCTGGCGATAACAACTAAAGGGGCCCTCCAACAAGAAGGTCTGAAACGGAAAGCCGAGCGCGCCGGACATTAAGAACCGACGCTTTACAATTGTGCCGGTCCTGATAACAGAAGACCCCATAGCGAAACATGGACATCTGCATCCTCGCTCAATCTAGCCCCCTGTCAAGCGTCGAGGCTGGGCTTGAAGATGGTTGGGAGATCGGCTGAAGCTGAAAGCGTGGGCAATATTTGCGCTGATCGCAAGCCTTGTTTATGGCTCAAGCGCCTTTTCCCAATCCACGACCACTGGAGGTCCAACTCCGTCGCCGCCAGGGGCGAAGGTCGAATTTGTCGACCTCAAGGACGGCGCGGTCATCGGTCCCAAGACGACAATTCACTTTGGGCTGCACGGAATGGGCGTTGCGCCTGCGGGAACGAAGAAGGCCAATTCGGGCCATCATCACCTGTTGATTGATACGGATCTACCGCCCCTCGACCAGCCGATCCCGAACGACGAGAACCATCTCCACTTTGGCGGCGGCCAGACCGAAGTTGAGCTGTCGTTGCCGCCGGGGCCGCACACGCTGCAATTGCTGCTCGGCGATGAGAATCACATCCCGCATACCCCGCCCGTTTATTCCGACAAGATTCACGTCACAGTGGTTGAGTCCCCGCCTGCAACAGTTGTCGCCGCGCCAGCCCCCGCGCCTGGGGCTCGCCATCCTTCGCCGCAAGGGGCCCGCGCGTATATTGTTTCTCCCGAGAACGGCGCTTACGTGCCGACCACTTTCACGGTTCGGTTCGGACTCGAGAA
>NZ_JBKQOT010000345.1:0-6015 GCF_052145395.1 Roseiarcus sp. | reverse complement strand
ATAGCGATCTCTTGACTAGGCTTGTTAGCATTGCCGCTGACTAAATTTTCGTTCATCTGAATCGTTTGAGTCGGGGTTTCAGAATTTTACTCAACCCACTCGTGGGGATCACAGGATGGAGGTTGAGCAGGCAGCGCAATCGGCGGCGGCTGGCTACACGGTGCCTCTACAGAGTCTCCGCTACGACTTCCATCACCTGCACTCGGAGACGGTGTTTTCTTGCCGTCAGTCACGTTCCCGGACCTTGACTTAGCCTTGCGAGCACACGGTCAAGCCAACTGATCATCTTCCTTTTCATTCTGACCGCGCGCGCGGCGGAGTCTACGATCCGCTTGTCCGTGAGCGTTCGCGAAATCCAGGGGTAGAGTGGATCGTGCGCGCAGCCGTGGCCGAATATGAATTTGAGTGTCGTCAGCAGAACCACAGCCTCGGGCGCCGACAACCCGTAGGTGCGCGCATCGGCGTACGCTTGACGGATAAGGGCCGCCAAACTTTCGTTTCCCAAATACGCTGCTCTTTGAGGAAACGCTCGAGTCATTTCCTGCATCAGGCTCGTGTCCAAGTTTCCCACTGAGATAATATTTTCGTCACGGAGGAATCTCGAAAGACTCTCCCATGATTTATGGACATTGATGTTGTCAGGGCCGCACACTCTGTCCAGATAGTAAACGTATTGTTCGTGAATGCGCTCGGCCCGCTCCATCTGGAATGCCCTCGACCGCAGCAACTCGCCGACAACAGGGTACATTGGGTCGGTGTCGAAGTCGCTGCCCCAAAAGAACATCAGCTCGACATAGAGTCGGATCGGGCCGCGGTTGGTAAAGCCGTCTCCCGCCGCGCGCTCCATGGCCTGTCGGAGCGCGATATTGAGCTGTTGCTCTCCCAGGACACGGCATAAGTCAGGGGAAAGCTGTTTGCCGTACTCCGCCATTTCCGCTTGAACCCGACGCAGAGCCGCGCGCTCGAGCGCCGCGTATTGCTCCCTGCGAACCACCAGCATGCCTTTGGCGCCCCTCCCGACCTTGCATAAGGGACAGGCAGACACTTCGGGGCATTAATAGTTCCGACAAGACGTGACGGTCGTTTTCTGGACACCGCCGGTTCGGGGCCGGCGTCCGCGACGAAGTTGTGATCCGCCACCGCGGCGGAAAGGGGTTGCGTCCGCCCTCGATCGGCGCCCGGCGCCAACCGCCAGCGTTGCAGTCCGCTTAGGCGCATGCGGCGGGCGCTGTGATCCGGATCACTGCTGGATCGAATCCTTCAGGCTAGGAAGGGGGAACGCTGCAGGGCAGAGGAAACTTGGGGCAGCCGCCATGCTCGCGGGTCAGGAATCCTATCAGGCTTTGCCGCCAAATGGTCCGCGTCCGGGCGCCCGATCGACGAAAAGCGGTAAGGCGAGGTTGCGCGGCGCCGCCTCCGGCGCCGGACGCTCTGATGTGCTTCCAATCGCCCTTTGGGTCGCTGTTGGCCTCGCTGCTTTGGCCGTAGCTGCCTTGTTTTGGACCCTCATGCAGCCTCCGGCCCCGGCGCCGAAAGTGGCTGTGGCCTTGCCGGCGCTGGGCGCGGCGCCGCCGCCTCTGGCGGAGGCCGCGGCGAATGCCCCCGGACAGACGATCGAGCCCGAACGGCCTTTGGTCCCCCTGCCGCCGCCGATCCAGATCGGCGTTCCGCATGAGGCCAGCCTCGAAGCCGCTCCTCCCTCTCAATCGACGACAATTGCGCCGCCGTGGGCCGTCCCGCTGCCGCCGGCCCGCAAGGCGGCCGCGGCGGATAGCGCCGCGCCCTTCCCGCCTTCCCGCCCGCCCGAGTTGGCGCCGGCGCCCGCGCCCGGGGTGGGTTACGACAGATGGACCGCCGTCTACGACATCTCGGCGCATACCGTGTACCTGCCTGACGGAACGCGTCTGGAAGCGCACTCGGGCCTCGGGGAAGATCGGGACGACCCCCGCTTCGTGGACCAACGCGATCGCGGCGCGACGCCGCCCCACCTCTATGAACTGACTCTGCGCGAGTCGCTCTTTCATGGGGTTCAGGCGCTGCGGCTGACGCCGGTCGGCGAGGGCTTCTCATTCGACCGCGTGGGATTGCTTGCGCATCCCTACATGCTGGGTCCGAACGGCGATTCCAACGGATGCGTATCCTTCAAGGACTACGACGCCTTTCTGCGGGCCTTTCAGGATGGAGTGGTCAAGCGCCTCGCGGTCGTGGCGCGGCTGACCCAAGACCCTACCCAGATTGGACGTCTCGCAAGCCTCCGCCAGGGTCTCGACCGCTAAATAGTTCCCCGCTTTGCGGGTCGCGTGATCGCCCGTCAAAACGTGTCGACCTGCGAAGGGACGAGCGTCGACGGGGCGCGTTCAGCGCGAAAGTTACCGCCGGCGGGCGCCGCCTCCCGGCGACGCCATGCCTTTGCTGACAGCTAACCGGGTCGCAGCGCCAGTTCTCAATCCCCCACGATGCTTGCCCGCGCGCGCTGCCACCAGCCGGTCCGGCGGGGGCGGGGGGTTTCATCGACGGGCTCGGTTGGCGTGGGAGCGGCTTGCGCCTCGGCCTCGGCGCTCGCCGCGGGATGCGGGGCCGGCTCGACGGCCGGCGGCGTGAAGGCGGCCTCGGCGCGCTCGGCGACGGCCGCCCCGACGGGCGCGGTCTCCTCTGGAGCGGCCGCGGCGATCGCGGACTCGTCGCCGCTCGGCTGGGTCGGCGGAGCGGCCGGCTCCTCGCGGGCGTCGGCCAGTTCGGGCGTCCAGGCGCCTTCGGCGTCCGCGACGAGGACGTCAGCCTCGGCATTAACCGCCGGCGCAGCGTCGTCGGCCGCAGACGGCGCCAGGG
The DNA here is from genome assembly GCF_052145395.1 of Roseiarcus sp. Taxonomy (NCBI): domain Bacteria; kingdom Pseudomonadati; phylum Pseudomonadota; class Alphaproteobacteria; order Hyphomicrobiales; family Roseiarcaceae; genus Roseiarcus; species Roseiarcus sp. The sequence continues at coordinate 3,186 of NZ_JBKQOT010000345.1, read as the reverse complement.
CGTCGGACGGCGCCGGTTCGAGGGCGGCGTCCGCGCCGAAGTCGTGATCCGCCACCCGCGGCGGGAAGCGGTTGCGCCCGCCGCGCGAGCGGCGCGCGCGACGGCCGCCGCGCTCGCCTTCAGCGGGGGCGCCGCGGCCTTCAAAAGGCTCCGTCTCCAGGACCGGCGCGGAGAGATCGCCGCCGATCTCCGCCACCACGGCGAGGCCGTCGTCGGTCGGCTGCGGCGCATCGGGCGCGATGCTCTCGCCAACGCCCCGATCTCCGCCGCGCCGGCGCCGGCGCCGGCGCCGGCGACGTCCGCCGTAGCCCTCGTCGGCCGATCCGCCGTCGGGTCCTTCGCGCTCGGCGCCGCGCTCGTCCGGCTCCTCGGCTTCGTCCTCGACGCGGGTCTCGATCTCGTCCTCGAAGGGCTCTTCGATCGCCCCCGGCTCGTCGACAATGGTGGCGAAATCGTCCTGCGCCAACGGGGTCGGCTCGATTTCGCGGCGCGGACCGGTCGCCGGCTCGCCGCGGTCGATGGCGTGGTAATTCGCCCCGGTCAGCGTGTCGTCGGCCTCGACCGCGACAGCCACGCCAAAGCGACGCTCGAGATCGCGCATGTTCGCCCGCTTCTGGTTGAGAATGTAAAGCGCGACGGCGGTGCGGGTGCGCACCACGATGTCGTGCGTGGCGCTCTTGATCAACGCGTCCTCGAGCACGCGCAGCACGTGCAGCGCGATCGAGGAGGTCGAGCGAACGACCCCGGCGCCCTGGCAATGGGCGCAGACCACCGTCGAGCCTTCCAGCACGCCGGTGCGGATGCGCTGGCGCGACATCTCGAGGAGGCCAAAATGGGAGATGCGGCCCACTTGGATGCGGGCGCGGTCGTTCTTCAGCGCATCCTTGATGCGGCGCTCGACGGCGCGATTGTTGCGCGACTCCTCCATGTCGATGAAGTCGACGACGATGAGGCCCGCAAGGTCGCGCAGCCTCAGCTGCCGGGCGATCTCGTCGGCGGCCTCGAGGTTGGTCCTGAGCGCCGTATCCTCGATGTTGTGCTCGCGGGTCGAGCGGCCGGAGTTGACGTCGATGGCGACCAGCGCCTCGGTCTGGTTGATGACGATGTAGCCGCCCGACTTCAGCGTCACCTGGTTGGAGAACATCGCATCGAGCTGCGATTCAACGCCGGCCTTGGCGAACACCGGCTGGGTGTCGCGATAGAGCTGGACGGCGTTGACGTGGGTGGGCATCAGAAGGCGCATGAATTGCCGCGCCTCGCGGTAGCCGGTCTCGCCCGCCACCATGATCTCATCGACCTCCTTGCTGTAGAGGTCGCGGATGGCGCGCTTGATCAGCGAACCTTCCTCATAGACGAGGGTCGGGGCGCTCGACGCCAGGGTCGTCTCGCGCACCGTCTCCCACATGCGCAAGAGATATTCGAAGTCGCGCTTGACTTCGGCCTTGGTGCGCGATGCGCCGGCGGTGCGCAGGATGACCCCCATCCCCTCGGGCACGTCGAGCTCCTCTGCAATACCCTTGAGGCGGCTGCGGTCCTGGGCATTGGTGATCTTGCGCGAGATCCCGCCGCCACGGGCGGTGTTCGGCATCAGCACGCAGTAGCGACCGGCCAGCGACAAGTACGTGGTCAGCGCCGCGCCCTTGTTGCCGCGCTCCTCCTTGACGACCTGGACCAGCATCACCTGACGTCGTTTGATTACCTCCTGGATCTTGTATTGTCGGCGCATCCGCTGCGGGCGGCGCGGGACCTCCTCCCAGGCGTCGCCGCCGAGATGCTCCACCGGCTCGCCCTCGTCCTCCGACCGCTCCTTCCCACGCGAACGAACGCGCTCCTCGGAGCCGCCTTCGAGCGTCGTCACTTCATGCTCGTCGTCGCGGCCCTTTTCGTCGACGTTGACCCGCTCGGCGGGCTCGTCCGAGGCCTCGATGGTCTCGTCCCAGGCGCTCTCCGCCTCGACCTCCTCGCCTTCGACCGGCTCTTCCTCGGGGAGCGGCGGCGCCTCCATTCCGGTCTCGACGGAAGCGGCCTGCTCCGGCTCGATGGAAACGGAGAGCGGAGGCCCGCGTTCGCCGGAGGATTCGGGCGGCTCAACGGCCTGTGGCGCCGTCTGCTCGCCGTGCGGCTCCATGGCGGCCGCGGCCTCGACGGGCGCTTCGGGCGCGGCCGGGGGAGACTCGACAGCGCCGGCGACCAGCTCGACGGCCTGGAAGGCTTCGCTTCCGGAGGTTTCACCGGCGCCCGCGGTCTCGTCCTCGTCGAGTTCGACACCCCCGTCCTCGGCGGTCGGGGCGATCTCGGAGACCGTCTCGTCGCCGGCGTCGGTTGCGCGCGCTTCAGCCTCGATGTCACGCGGACGGCGATGGCGGCGGCTGCGGCGCTCGCCGCGGGGCTCGTCGTCCTCGTCGTGATGGGTCTGCGCCTCTTCCTCAAGCAGCGCCTGACGGTCGGCGACGGGAATCTGGTAATAGTCGGGATGGATTTCCGAGAAGGCGAGGAAGCCGTGCCGGTTGCCGCCGTAGTCGACGAAGGCGGCCTGGAGCGAAGGCTCCACGCGAGTGACTTTGGCGAGATAGATGTTGCCGCGCAGCGGCCGCTTGCTTGCCGATTCGAAGTCGAATTCCTCGACGCGGTTACCTCGCAGCACCACCACCCGGGTTTCTTCCGGGTGGGAGGCGTCGATGATCATTTTGTTTGCCATGGATTGCTCTCTTGCGCGGGACGCAAGGGGCCGCGAAAGGTCGCGGCCGCCCGGCGCCATAAGGCGCAGCGTTGGTGTTGGAGATCGTTCGAGATGGGGATCGCGGAGCCATCGCCGCATTGGCGGCGCATAGCCGTCGGCGCGAGACGAGAAGTCCACAGGCCCCCGCCGCCGTCGTGAGGTCGTCGTGGATCTGCGGTCGGAACATCGTCAATAGTAAACCACGGCCTAACCCGGCTCTTCGCCCATGAAGCGACGCGTTCGTCGCGCCGATGTCACGAAACCGCCCGAGTCGCCGGCAAGCGTCCGGCCAAAGGCTCCTTGGTTTTCGCCGACGCTCCCTCACGAAGGCGCGAAACTCTCGCACAGGGGCGCCAAAAAAGTCGGCAAACCAAGCGTTCGCCACGGCGACATCTCAGCGGGGACGCAAGCCATCATACGACAGTCTTGCATGCGCCCAGGTCATCTCGCGCGGGCGGCCTCGCGGA
>NZ_JBKQOT010000344.1:0-6187 GCF_052145395.1 Roseiarcus sp. | reverse complement strand
CCGCCCCGTCGGACGGCGAGGCGCGCTCGATCACCGGCCATATCGACTTCCTGCAAATTCGCAACGGCGCGATCCACGTCCTCGACTACAAACCCGACGCGACCACCGGCAAACCGTTCGCCCAGCTCACCCTCTATGCGCTCGCGCTCTCGCACCTGACCGGCATCCCGCTCTTCGATTTCAAGTGCGCGTGGTTCAACGAGCGCCAGTACTGCGAATTTTTCCCGCGCACCGTCCTCGACCGCAAGAACAATGATAAGCGCGGTTAAGCGTACGCCTACGATCTGCCTACTGACAGTTCGAAACCCAACGCCCTCCCGTGAACGTTGCATCATCCTCGCTGCAGGGAATTGTCCCACCTATTCTCTCAGCGGGGATGCATCGCTGGCGCTCGGTGCTGTAACCCATGCCCAACGGACACGTCGGGATAGGCACGCCGAAGCGCGACCGTACAGGCGCTGTACCCCGATTGTCAGGGCTTTGAGCGAAGCTCCCCTCCGCGCCAATCGTCGCAGCCAACCATACGAGCGCAACCCAAACGCCCCGATAAGCCACCCGTCGCATGAGATCGCCCCCTCTTTCAAATCGAATCCTAGTACGTCTTAGTGAATTCGTCAGCGGATTTTTGGTGTGCTAAAAAAGTGACAACATCACAAATCATCGAACAAAATCAATTTCCAGCGACAATGCGCAAGGTTGGCGCCGACATCGACTGGCGCCTCACGTCCTTCGCCACCGAGAAGGAGGCGAAAGCTTTCGCGGCGCAGGCGCTATCTCGCGGCTTCCGGGTCGAGGCAGGCACGGCTCCGTCCGCAGGGCCCAGCCGCCGGATCGGCTGGCGTGAGGCGCACGACTGGGCGCAATCCTCCAACGAGGGGGCGATCATGAGCCTCCATCGGCGCCTTGCCGCGTTTGCCGTCTGAGACTTCGCGGGTATAAGGCGGCCCACGCGGGCGCGATGCCCGCATGAGGCCTCCCGCACGGTGTTCCTGAAAGCGTTCCTCGACCAGCAATTGGCGCGCCCCTGGGCGAAACCTGCGCTGATCGCCGTCGCCCTGTTCGTGCTGCTGTTCGCGCTCGCAGGCCAGACGGTCAACGCGCCCTTCGTGTACGCCCCGCCGCAATGAAGCGCAGCGCCTCGCTGGACTTCTTGCGCGGCGCCGCCGCGCTGTCGGTCGCCGTTCCGCACTACCTGACCGCCGACGCACCGTTCAGCCCCGCGATCGAGTCGGTCGCGGTCGCCGCCGTCGAAGTATTCTTCGTGCTCAGCGGCTTCGTGCTCGCGCGGCAGATCATCGACTGGGTCGTCGGCCGCCCCTGGCGCAATCTCGGCGTCTTCCTGGCCCGGCGCTGGATGCGGACGATTCCGCCTTACGTCGCGGCGGTCGCCGTGGTCGCCCTGATGACCGGCAATCTCTTCACCGCCGATACGCTGCGATACCTCTTCTACGTCGAGAACCTGTTCCGTTCGGCCAACACCGCCGACTACTATCCGGTCGCCTGGAGCCTTGCGGTGGAGGAGTGGTTCTACCTCCTGTTCGCGCCGCTCCTGTTTCTCATCGGGCGGGCGCTAGGCCGCAGCGACCGGAGAATCGACGTCGCCTTCGCGGTTCTGTTCATCATCGTTGTCGCGGCCTTGAGGGCCTTCGCCGCGCCTTCGGACTGGGACCTCAACGTTCGGCGCGTGACGGCCTTTCGCATCGATTCGATCGTCTGGGGTTTTCTCCTCTATCTGGCGCTGGAAAAGCGGCCGCTGCTCGCGCTCGGACATGTCGGCGGCGGCCGCGCGCTCGTCGCGCTCGGCGCGGCTTTCGCCGCCGTAGCGGCGGTCGAGTTCCGGGTCGCCATGCTGGCGCTCGAAGGCGCTCGGCTGGCGCAGCAGGCCTTTCCCTACGCGTCGGCGCTGTTCGGAGTGGCTACCGTGGCCTTCTTCCGCGAGGCCGACGGGCTGTTCAAGGCGCCGTGGACGGCCGCGCTGAGCTTCTATCTCGGCCGCATCTCCTACTCGGCCTATCTCTTCCACATCGTCATCGTGATGGCGCTGAAGCCGCTGATCACGGGCTGGCCGATCGCCGCGCAGCTCGCGCTCTATCTCGCGACGATCTGCGCCTTCTCGAGCGTGTTCTGGCGCGGCTTTGAGCGGCCGATCCTTGCCGCGAGGCCGAACTACCGCGCTCGGCAGGCTGCGACTTCCGTGGAGACGCCGGGCCCGGTCACGCCACAGCGCCGCGGCTGGGCCCCATCCGCTGCGCTCGGCATCGCCTTGTTCTCCGCCTGCGCGCTCGCGCGAAGCGCCTTCATGGCGAACGAGCCCACTCTGTTCTACCCGGCGCTGATCGCGGCGGCCGTCCTGGCGGTCGCGCTCGCCGAGAGGGCAGGGCGGTTCGCCTCGGGCCTCGGGGCCGCGGCGCGGGCGTTGCTTCTTTTCGCGCTCGCCTTGCCGGTCGCCGACGCGTTCTACCGGTCCTCGACCGGCGTGCCGATTGCAGGCTCGGTCGCCAATCCCACTTACTCCTATCGCTCTGCGCGCGAGAATCCCGCCGCCTTCGCCATGTGGTGGTTCTACTACCTCAACGAATGGATCCGCGACGACGGCATCCGCGGCGCGATCGAGAAGCCGGATCCGCAAAAAAAGCTGCCCTTCGTGCTCGCTCCTAAAAGCTCGGGCCGCATGTTCGATGCGACGATCCGCATCAATTCCGCCGGCTTCCGCGGGCCGGAGATTGCGCCGGACAAAGGGGACCGCTTCCGGATCACCGCGCTCGGCGAGTCGCAGACCTTCGGGCCGACCCTGCACGAGGGCGAGAAGCCGTGGCCGGAGCGGCTTCAGGACCTGTTCGCCGCCCGCGCCTCCTGCAACCGGCCGATCGAGGTGATCAACGCCGGAACCGAGGCCTACATGCTCGAGGACAATCTCGAACGGATGCGTCGCGACATCCTGCCGCTGAAGCCGGACCTCATCCTCTCGACCCATGGCATGAACGGCCTGCTGGCGCTCGGCCTGCGGCAGCAGGCGGAGCCGAATGAGCCGGGCGTGCGACCGCGCGCCTCCGCGCTCCTGGGCCGGGCCGTGCTGACGATCGAGCGGGCGCTGCACGAGTGGCGGACCCGGAACGCCGTCCGTCCGCCGACGCCGGCTCCGCTCTCGGACGATGCGCTGTCGAAGAGCCGCTACGCCGAGGATTACCGGAAGCTGATCGCGCTCGCCCGCTTGAGCGGCGTCCCGGTCGTGCTGGCGACGTCGAGCTTGGCGGTCGATGGGGCCTCTCCGCGTGAGGTGAAGGATTTTTACGGCGCGGTGTTCAAGCCGATCGACGACATCATCGCCGCCAACGCCGCCCACAATCGGATGGTGCGGCTCCTCGGTCGCGAACAGAACGCACCGGTGGTTGAAGCCATCGCCAGCCTCGACGGCGACTGGGACGACGATCTCTATCTCGACATCGTCCACTTCACCGAGCGCGGCAACGAGCGCGCGGCGCAGGCGATGTTTTTAGCGCTGCTGCCGATCCTTGCCAGCGATGGCGTCCGTTGCGCCGTGCGGTGAACGCCGGCGACGGCCCTTGAGTGACGCGCGGTCGTGATGGAAGTCAGAAGCTCGGCGCGAGAATGCGCACTTTTCGCCGCCCCCCATCGGGATCGGTCTCTTCAACGACCTGTCCTTGCGTCAGACCGAAATGCGAAGCCGCTTTGGCTTCGTCATCCCTGATGCCAGAGGTCTCGCGGCTGACCGCCTTGGTCGCGGCTTGGAGCTTCGTGTCCACGCCGTTGACGTCGAGCTCGGGGTCGAGCGAGTCTGGGGTCCCGATCGGCTGACTCTCCTCGGGCTTCGAGACGCTTGCCGCCGGCTTCACGTTGGGGTCCGGCTTCGGACGCGACATCTCCGCCGAAACCTGAGCCGTTATGATGATTTCATGCGCGTGATGGCCGTATTTCGCCTCCGCCGCGGCGAGCGCGTCCGCCCAGCTTTGGCCAGGTCTCCGGCAGGAGCAGGTCTCGTCGTAGGATTGCTGGAACTTCAGGGCGTTCGGCTGGCTCGTGTAAGGCGTCCCGGTCAACGATACGCTTTGGTCGACCGTGCCGCCGAAGGGCATCGAAAAGAGCGCGACCTCGGCGTTCGGGCACAAAGCCTGGCAGATCTCCGTCAGGCTCGCGCCGCTCGCGCGGGAATAGGGCAACGGAAAAAAGCCGCCGTCGCACGTTCGAACGCAGATGACGACGGATCCGCCCGGCAACGCCCCGTCCAACGACGCGACGCGGCGTCGCGATCGGGATTCGGCGGACCCCCGCCGCTCCCAGCTCCGCCAGGCGCGCTCGGCCGGGAACGACGCCGGGCCGGTCGTTGGAGGGGCGAAGGCATTGACGGAGCAGCGCGAGCAGCCGGTCGTCTGAGCGGAGGCCGGACGGACGGTCGCGGAGGCGGCAAGGAGCGCGAAGGCAAGCTTGGCGAGGAAACGCTCCGTTCGAAGCGCGTACGCGGCCAAAGGGCGGGACAAGTGCTGCTGACGGCGACGCGGGGCGGAGCGCATCGGTTCCCTCGGCGGACTGCTCAGCTTGAATAATACAGTAGTATATCAGACTTGTGTGGCGCTGCTGGGACGGCGGTCGAGGCGCGGGGCGCCATTGCCAATTGCCTGCGATGAGCGCACGGATGGGCGTACGAACCCATCCGTCCGTGTCCCCTTGAGCAGCCCTTCGCTTCCGTCGTCGAACGCGGCCGCCCCCGCGGCCTCCCGCTGGGGCGTGTTCGGCCATCTCGCGTTCACCGTCATTCTGGCGGCAAGCTCGATCTCGAGCGTCGGCATCGCCATGTTCGACACCGCGACGAGCTGGCTGATGACGGGACTCAATCCGGACCCGCTGATGGTTTCCGCGGTCCAGGTCGCGACGATGGCGCCGATGTTTCTGATGACGATTCCCGCCGGAGCGCTCGCCGACGTCGTCGACCCGCGCCGGCTGCTGATTGCGGCGCAAATCGGCGTCGTCGCCATCGGCGCCGTCTTCGCAATGGTCGTGACGGCTCACTGGGCTTCGGCGCCGGCGCTGCTGGCGACGACCTTCCTGCTTGGCGCCGCGGGCGCGCTCGCGGCACCGGCGTGGCAGATCGTCACGCCGATGCTCGTGCCGAGGCCGGAGCTCGACGCGGCCATCGCGGTGAGCAACGCCGGCTACAACGTGAGCCGGGCGATCGGCCCGGCGCTCGGAGGCGTCGCGATTACGGCGATCAGCATCAAGCTGCCGTTCTGGATCTATGTCGCGACCAGCTTCCTCGTGCTGGCCGCGCTCCTGTGGTGGCGGCCGCCGCGCAAGGCGCCGGAGACCCTGCCGGCCGAGCGGCTCATCGCCGCCGTGGCCTCCGGCCTGCGCTACGCGCGCAACAACCGCGACCTCGACGCCACGCTGATCCGCGCCATCGCCTTCTTTCCCTTCGCCAGCGCCTATTGGGCGCTGATGCCGCTGATCGCGCGCGACCGCCTGCATGACGGCGCCGAGCTTTACGGTTTGCTGATGGGCGTCGTGGGGCTGGGCTCGATCGTCGGCTCCCTTTCGCTCGAGACGCTGAAGGCCCGGCTCGGCCCGGACCTTTCGGCGGGCGTCGGCGCCGCCGGCACGGCGCTGGCGCTCGTCTTGTTCGCCACCGCGCGGACGCCCGAAATCGCGATGATCGCGAGCTTCATCGCCGGCGCGTCGTGGATCGTGGCGATGACGACGATGTTCGTCTCGGCCCAGGTCGCTCTGCCGGACTGGGTGCGGGGCAGGGGCCTTGCGATCTTTTTGACGGCCTATTTCGGCGCCATGACCGTCGGCAGCGGCCTGTGGGGCGAGGTCGCCAGCCTCCAAGGCCTGCCGTTCGCCCTCAACGCCGCGGCTTTGGGCGCAGCCCTCGGGCTGGCGGTGACCTTCCGCTGGAAGCTCGAGACCGGGGCCGCTCTCGATCTTGCGCCCTCGATGCACTGGCGCGCGCCCGCTTTCGTGCAGAAGCTCGAAGACGACGCCGGCCCCATTCTGGTCCTCATCGAATACCGCATCGACCCGAACGACGCTCCCCAGTTTCTGACGCTCATGCAGGTGATCGGCCATGAGCGGATGCGCGACGGCGGCTACGGCTGGAACCTGTTCCATGACCCCAACGACCCGGGCCGCTCGATCGAGACCTGGCTCGTCCATTCCCTTCTGGAGCTCAAAT
>NZ_JBKQOT010000343.1:0-5366 GCF_052145395.1 Roseiarcus sp. | reverse complement strand
TGAACTTCGAGACCGCATAGAGGTAGGATTGCTGCGTCGCCGGCGACAGATTGCGGATCGTCATGTCCTCGATCATCCGCCGACGCAGAGGGCTCATCTCGGCCATCTGAAACTCCTGTCTGAGAGTGGGCTTTGACCACCCCATCCTCTCAGGCAGGAGGACCTTCACTCCATCCCGCCGATCCCCCGCTCGCTTCCGCCTCCGCCGCGATAGCGGCTTCGTTCAATCCCAAAAAATGCCCTTCTTTTAGAATTGCTGATCCAATTGCCGGCGTCTGCGGCCTGCGACGCTGGAGAAAATCCGACGACGGCGGCGAGCGCGGCGGCCGAAACGCATGCGGAAACCCAACAGCCCTTCATGTCATCCTCCCTGAAAAAAGCTTGTCCGAGCGGCAGACGCAGTGTTCCGGCGTGTCGTGCCGGAGGGGGATGTTTGGCGAGCCCCGGGAGCGTGTCAATCGCTTCGCCGCGCAGGGACGCCGAGGCGTGGCAGCAACGCGCCGGCCGTGATAGCCTCGCCGTCGCGACGCGCGACCCTGCCGGTCATGCGCGGAGTTTCCCGTTCTCGTGCGCGAGCCCCGCGTTGTTCCCGTTCTGGAGGTGAGCGATGCCCCGGCAAAGAGGCGACGCGAGTGCGGACCCCGGCCGGAACGGCGCGGCGACAAGGCTCGCCCTGGCGGCGGTCGGTCTTGTCTCAGCGACCGCGCTCTCTCAGGCGGCGGAGCCGGCGCCATCGGACTGGCCGTGCTTCGGCCGCGACATCCACAACACCCGAAATGCCGCGGACGAGCATGTCCTGGACCCGACCCTGGTGGCCGACCTCAAGCCGCAGTGGACAGTGACGACCGACGGCAACGTGAGCGCGACCCCAGCTGTCGTCGGTGGGGTCGTTTACGTTCCCGATTTTGGCGGCAGCCTGTGGGCCATCGACGCCGCAACCGGCCGGGTCGTGTGGAAGAACGCGATCAGCGATTACACCGGCATCCCCGGCGATACGTCGCGAACCACGCCAGCCGCCTGGCGCGGCTCCCTGATTATGGGCGAGGGCACACAGGGCGTCAGCGTCCTCGAAGGCGCAAGCCTCTTTGCCGTCGACTCGAGGTCGGGCCGCCTGCTCTGGAGCACCAAGGTCGAAAGCGACCCGGTCGCCATCGTCACCAGCGCGTCCGTCGTGGATGACGGCGTGGTTTATGTCGGCACTTCGTCCAAAGCGGAGGCGATCAACAAACCGACTACGTTCCGCGGCAGCGTCGTCGCGCTCAGCGCCGATGACGGCAAGATCCTCTGGCAGACCTACCTGACCGGCGAGGGCTACACCGGCGCCGCGGCATGGGGAAGCACGCCGGTCGTCGATCACGACACGGGCCTTCTCTATGTGGCGACGGGCAACAATTATTCCGTGCCGGCGGGCGTGTGCCGGGCGCCCGGCGAGGCCAATTGCGAGCCGTCGTCGCCGGACAATCACGTCGACAGCATCGTGGCCCTCGATCTCAAGACCGGTCGCATCGCCTGGGCGACGAGCACGCTGCCCGCAGACGTCTCGACGAATTTCGATCACGTCGACGGCCCCGACTACGATTTCGCGCAAGGGCCGATGCTGCTCACGACCAAGATCGACGGGCGTCCCACGCCGCTCCTGGGCGTCGGGCAGAAGAGCGGTGTTTTTTGGGCGCTCGACCCGGCGACCGGCAACGTGGTGTGGAAGACCGAGGTCGGTCCGGGAAGCCGACTGGGCGGAATGATGTGGGGATCCGCGACCGATGGACGGCGCATCTATGTCTCGATCGGCAACGCCGCCCATACGCCGGTCACGATCCCGTCTCCGGATGGCAAGCCGCAGACCATCACCGGAGGCTTCTGGGCCGCCCTCGCCCCCGCCACCGGAAACATCCTGTGGCGAACGCCCGATCCGCAGGGAGCGGTCGATGTCGGCGCGCTGACCGTCGTCGGCGACGGCGTGGTCTACGCCGGCTCCCTGGCCCCGCACGGGGCCAATATGTACGCGCTGGACGCTGCGACCGGCGCTGTCAAATGGGCGTTTGCGAGCGGCGGGTCGGTGGCCTCCGGCCCCGCCGTCGTCAACGGCGTCGTCTACTGGGGCTCGGGCTACAAGATCGGCGGCATCAACGGCGTCAACAACAAGCTTTACGCCTTCGGACTGGCGGGGGAATGACCCCTACCCCGCCGCGCGCTTGGCCGCGTCGAGCGTATTCGCCATCAGCATCGCGACCGTCATGCGGCCGACGCCGCCGGGGACGGGCGTGATCGCGCCCGCGACTTCGGCCGCCTCGGCGTAAGCCACGTCGCCGACGAGGCGGGTCTTCGGCTTGCCCGCGGCGTCGACCCCCTCGCCAGCGATGCGGTTGATGCCGACGTCGATGACGATCGCGCCGGGCTTCACCCAATCGCCGCGCACCATCTCCGGCTGGCCCACGGCGGCGACGAGAATGTCCGCGCGGCGGGCGACGGCGGGGAGATCGCGAGTGCGCGAATGGGCGATCGTCACGGTGCAGTGGCGCTGGAGCAGGAGTTGCGCCATCGGCTTGCCGACGATGTTGGACCGGCCGATGACGACCGCCTCCTTGCCGGCGAGCGTCGTCCCAAGCGCTTCACAGGCCTTGTCGAGCATGATCATCGCGCCTGCCGGCGTGCAGGGGACGAGCGCGCGCGCCATTTCGCCGATCGAGAGCAGGCCGACATTGATCGGATGGAAGCCGTCGACGTCCTTCCTCGGGTCGATCGCTTCCAGCACCCGCGGGGCGTCGATCGCCTTCGGCAGCGGAAGCTGCACGAGAATGCCATGAACCGCGGGGTCGCCGTTGAGTTTCTCGACGAGCGCCAGCAGTTCGGCTTCGCTCGTCGTCGCCGGCAGCGTCAGCTGCTCGGAATGGAAGCCGCAGCTCTTGGCGGCCTTGCCCTTCGAGGCGACGTAGGACTGGCTCGCCGGGTCCTCGCCGACCAGCACCGTCGCGAGGCCCGGGGTCACGCCGCGCGGGGCGAGTCCTGCGGCCTCGGCCGCAACCCGAGCGATCACCTCGTCCGCAATCGCCTTGCCGTCCAGGATGTAAACGTTGGTCATTCGATATCCATTGGCCGGCGAGCAGCGCTCAGTCAACGCCGCGGCGTCCTGTCGCGAATGCGATCGAATGCTTCCTTGATCGAAGCGAAACGCGCTTCGATCACGGGCTCGTATTCGGCGTCGGTCATGATGTAGGGCCAGTCGTTCTCGATGCCTTCGCGAACGAGTTCGCCGACGTAGAGCGGATCGACTCCTGCATCGTTGCGATCGCGCATCCATTTCAGGCGCTCGGCCAGTGGACCCTCCACAGGCGGCGGCCCTGGCGGCCTGGCGGCGGCGAACCGCTCCGGAAGATTGCGCATCGAATCCATGATCCGGGTGTGGACGAAGCCGGGGCACAAGACCGAAACGCCGATGCCGCGCGGAGCAAGCTCCAGACGCAGGCCCTCGGACAGGGCGACGACGCCGTATTTCGTCACGTTGTATGGAAGGCTGTTCCTCGAGATCAGCCCGGCGATCGAGGCGGTGGACACAATGTGTCCGCCCTCGCGATGCTTCTCGATCAGTGGGCCGAAAATCGAGACGCCCCAGACGACGGCCCTCAGGTTAACGGCGATCGTCCAATCCCAGCCGGCCTCGGTCCAGAGGCCATACGGTCCTACGCCGCCGATGCCCGCGTTGTTCACCAGAATGTGGACTTTGCCGTAGCGGGCGATGATGGCGTCGGCTGCGGCGGCGAGCTCGTCTTTCAGCGATACGTCGGCGCGCACGCCTTCGACGTCGACGTTGGTTTGCTTCAGCCTCTCGACCGCCTTGGCGAGCGCCTCCTGCTCGATGTCGCAGAGCATCACCTTGACGCCGGCCTGCGCGAGCGCGGTCGCGATTCCAAGCCCGATGCCAGACGCGGCGCCGGTCACAAAGGCGATCTTGCCTCTCAAATCCTTCATCGCCGCCTCGCGAGTAAGTCCCCGATCCTCATGTCTTATCATTGCGGAAAGCGGGTGTTCAACGAATCAGCGCCTCTCGGTAGACGGAGGGCGGCGCTTCAGCCTCTGACCAGAAACCTCGCCTCATGCCGGGCGCCCGCGCCGGGCGCAAGCACGCGCATCGACGGCTTTTCGAACAGGTCGCCGGCGAATCCATCCGGGTCGCTGTAGCCCGTCCAGGCCTCGAGGCAAACGAACGGCGCGCCGGGTCGGGTCCAGAGCGCCGCGTGGTCGAAGCCCGGGAACTCCATCGTGACCGACGCGCCGGAGGCGTCGTGGAAGGCGAGCGAGCGGCTCGCGCAGTTCAAAAAGCAGACCGCGTCGTTGGCGAACAGAGCGTCGCTCAGCGGCAAGTCGCGGCCGTTCAGCGGCACGCGCTTGACGCCTGCGCCAATGAGGCCGCCCGGGGCGATCGCCGGAACGTCGGCCTTCTCGGGTTTCTCGAACCGCGCGAACGCGCTGTCGCGCCCCGCCGCGCCGAGCGGCCAGCGGAAGCCCGGATGCAGGCCGCAAGCGTAAGGAGCCGCTTCATCGCCCGGGTTGGCGACCTCGATCGTCATCCCGAGCGCGTCGTCGGTGAGGCGGTATTCGAGCGCGAGCGCGAAGGCGAAGGGATAGACGGCGCGGGTCCGCGGGTTGTCCTTGAGCGACAGCCGGACGAAATCCAGGCCCGAGGCCTCCACCGCGAAGGTCTCGAACCGGGCGAAGCCGTGCAGGCCGAGGGCGTAAACGCGGCCGTCGATGCGGGCGCCGTCGCGCGTCCAGCCGACGACCGGATAGAGGATCGGGCTGATGTCGGTCCAGATCGCCGGATCGCCGGCCCACAAGAGGTCGCGTCCGTCGACCGTCCAGCTTCGCGCCTCGGCGCCGGCGAGCGCGATCGTCGCGCGCGCGTGGCCATGAGCGAGCAGGACCTCGCTCACAGCACGATCCCTTCGAGCTCCACCGCGGAGATGAGCGCGTCCTTGACCCCCTGCGCGCAGGCGATGATCGGATTGCCCTTGGTCAGACCTTCCCCGGCCAGGAAATTGCTGACGTAGCCTCCGGCTTCCTGCACGAGGAGCGCGGCCGCAAGGCAGTCCCAGGCATTCATGTGGTGCTCGATATAGCCGTCGCGCCGCCCGGCGGCGACGTAGGCCAGCCCGAGCGCGCCGGAGCCGGTGCGGAACGGCGCCGCGCCCCAGAGCGTCACGCGGCGGATGAGATCGAGATATTTCGAGGCGCCCGCGCGCATGTTCCAGCCGACCTCGACGGTGGAGTTGGTGAGCGATGTCGCCTCGGACGGCTTGATCGGCGTCCCGTTAAGGAACGCGCCGGCGCCGCGACGCGCCGCGAACAACTCGTCACGGACAGGATCGTAG
>NZ_JBKQOT010000342.1:0-13776 GCF_052145395.1 Roseiarcus sp. | reverse complement strand
CTGACGCTGCACGACATGCTGCGCGCGTTCCTCGACTTCCGCGAGGACGTCGTCACCCGGCGGACCAAGTTCCTGCTCGCCAAGGCTCGCGACAATGCGCACACCCAGGTCGGCCTCGCGATCGCGGTGGCCAACATCGACGAGGTGATCCGGCTGATCCGCACCTCGCCCGACTCGGGCGCCGCCCGGACCGCGCTGATGGAGCGCTCGTGGCCGGCCCGCGACATGGCCCCCTTGATCGCGCTCATCGCCGATCCGCGCCACGCGCTCGACGCCGACGGCTCGATCAGGCTTTCGGAAGCGCAGGCGCGCGCGATCCTCGAACTGCGCCTCGCCCGCCTCACCGCGCTCGGGCGTGACGAGATCGCCGAAGCCCTGAACAGGCTCGCCCTCGAGATCGCCGACTACCTCGGCATCTTGGGCTCGCGCGAGCGGCTGATGGGAATCATCCGCGACGAGCTTCTCAAGGTGAAGGCCGACTTCCCCTCGCCGCGCCGCACGGAGATCCTCGAGAGCGAAGCCGACATGGACGACGAGGACCTCATCCAGCGCGAGGACATGGTCGTGCTGGTGAGCCACGGCGGCTACATCAAGCGCGCCCCCTTGTCGACCTACCGGGCGCAGCGTCGCGGCGGCAAGGGCCGCGGGGCCATGGCGACCCGCGACGAGGATTTCGTCGCGCGCCTGTTTGTCGCCTCGACCCATCAGCCGGTGCTGTTCTTCTCCTCGATGGGACAGGTGTACAAGGAGAAGGTGTGGCGGCTGCCGCTGGCGGCGCCCCAGGCGCGCGGCAAGGCGCTCGTGAACCTGCTGCCGCTCGAACAGGGCGAGCGCATCACCACCATCATGCCGCTGCCCGAGGACGAGTCGACCTGGGACTCCTACGACGTGATGTTCGCGACGACCCGCGGCACGGTCAGGCGCAACAAGCTCAGCGATTTCGCCCAGGTCAACCGCGCCGGCAAGCTCGCCATGCGGCTCGACGCGGGCGAGCGGATCGTCGACGTCCAGATCTGCAACGACAGGCAGGACGTGCTGCTGACGACCGCGCGTGGCCAGTGCATCCGTTTCGCCGTCGGCGACGTGCGCGTGTTCAAGGGGCGCGACTCGATGGGCGTGCGCGGAATTGCGCTCGCCGAGGGCGACCACGTCATCTCGCTCGCCATCCTCAACGCCTTCGACGCGAGCGGGGACGAGCGGGCGGCCTACCTCAAGCAGCGGCGGGCGCTCGCCGGCGAGGCCGCGGAGGAGCAGGGCGAGGCCGAGCACGACGACGAAAACGGCAGCGACGGCTCGGCGCTCGCGCCCGAACGCTTTCAGGCGATGCAGGACGCGGAGCAGGTGATCCTGACCGTGTCGGAAAACGGCTACGGCAAGCGCACCGTGTCCTACGAGTACCGGGTCACCGGACGCGGCGGAACGGGCATCGTCGCGATGGCGGTCAACGCCCGCAACGGCGCGCTGGTCGCCTCCTTCCCGGTCGAGAGCTCCGACGAGATCATGCTGGTCACCGATGGCGGGCAGCTCATCCGCGTGCCCGTCGCCGGCATCCGCATCGCCGGCCGGGCGACCCAGGGCGTGATCGTGTTCGACACGGCCGAAGAGGAGCACGTCGTGTCCGTCGACCGGATCGGCGAGACCGAGGACGGCGAGGAGGAAGCGTAGGCGGGCGCCCGGCTCGTCACCAGCTTCATCGCGCGTTGCTCAAGGCGTCGGAACCGAACTCGGGGCTGGCCGTCTCCTGCCATCAGGAGGAGGACGGCATGATCAGGCCCATCGGTGAGCCCGTCGCATGGATCTTTGCTCTGGCCATCGCCTTCGCGCCGGCCGGGGCGCTGGCTGAAGGGGTTGGCGGCTATGTGGCGCCCGCGGCGCCGAAAAGAGCGGCGCATCATCGCGTGCATAGGCCGCCGGCTGAAGCGCGGCTGGGACGGCCGGCTTTCATTCCGCCACCAAGTCCGCCGCCAAGCGCCAACGCGAACCTTCCGACGATTTCCCGCGACCCGAATGATTGCGTCAAGACCACTTGCACGTGTTTGGCGGGCGGAGGCTGCTGATCGGGCCTGCCGACGACGATCCGTGGCGGCGACCTAAATCCCTGCGCGTGCGCACATCCGAGGACAGCCATGGCCGACGACAATCCGAAGCGCGATATCACTCCGAACACCAACGCCGAGAAGGACCCGGACGACTGGGTCTCCGGCGACGACCCGATGACCGGAGCGCAGGCTTCCTATCTCAGGACGCTTTCCGAGCAGGCCCATGACCCTGACGCTTACGCGCCGAACCTGACCAAGGCCGAGGCCAGCAAGCGGATCGATGCGCTCAAGCAGGCGCTCAGGGAGCGCGCCGACCGAGCGGCGAGTGGGCGTTCGGGAGCCTAAAATAGACGCGCGGCCATTCCCGTCGTGTGACGGCTCGTTTAGCCGAAGGATACGAAGTTACACGGCCACGGAGACGCTCTTGCGCGAAGCGCGATAGCCCGCGAAGCCGAGGCCGGCGAAGCCGAGCGTCATCATCGCCCAGGTCGAGGGTTCGGCGACGGCGACGACGGTGATCGCGCCGGACACCAGCGGATCCTGATAATTGACGTTGTTGCCGCCCTCGGTGGGGCTCAAGATATCCGATCCGACATCGAACACGATATGATTCGGATTGGCGTAATTGAGATCAAACGTGATGAAGTTGCTGTAGGCGCCGTTGACCGGACCGTCCATCAAGAAAGTGCCGAAAGTCGTCGCGCTGTTCGTGTCAAAATTCGTCCCCGGATACCAGATCCAATCGGTAAGGTCCGAACCCGCGCCGACGTATTCGGTCCCATATTGGTATCCGGTAAGGGTCCCATCCACGACGGTCGCGTAGCCGAAACCGTCTGTCATGGTCACAGTCCCGGTAAACGTCGCGCCCGACGCGAACGCCTCATTGACGTCGAGCGTGATGCTCGCCTGAGCCGCGCCACACATCACCAACAGGCCGGCCAGAGCCGCACCCGAAATCGCAGACGTCGCTTTCAGTGTCGTAGTCCCCGCAGTGGCAAATGCCCCAAACACAGCGCAAAAATTGATCCAGCCCAGTTACGGAACTATTTCTTCACTTTGCCGTTGTCAACGGTTTCACGGAGACATTCAGCGCGGGAACCGCGTCAAAAGGAGAGGTCGATCTCCGGCGAAAGTAGTAGAAGGCGATGATAACGGCGCTTCATACTGCGCGCCAGAACCGCCTTGCGCAACGATCGCTTATGATATGACGTTACTTCCTGGCGACCCAGGTTGACCAGCTTGACAATATCGCTCCCGACGAGTTGGCGGCGGCGCCGATCCAATATGTCGACGGCCGGAATGATCGCTTTGACTGACCGCTGGCAGATATCCGTCTCCGTTGAAATTGACTGAGCACATCCGATCTGAAAGGCCGCTGGCCGCCGACGGATGCCAGCGGTCAAATTCTGTTCGAGCCTCGGGGCCGAAACGATACGCCGCTATTTTTCCGAAGGCGCGCTTCCGTCGGGCGCTCATCGCGACATCAGTGACGCTGGAGGAACGGGGTCGCGCCGCCCTCTCCTCCTGCCGGGACGACAAGGCTAGGATGCCCGCTGACTTGTCCGCCTGTCACGCCACGCCGTTCGGCTTAAGGAAAGAGGATGCCCATGACCCGACGCGCCCGCGACGTTCTGCTCGACATCCTTCGCGACGAGGGGATCACCCACGTGTTCGGCAACCCCGGCTCGACCGAGATGCCGCTGATGGACGCGCTCGTCGACGCGCCCGACATCACCTACGTCCTCGGCCTGCAGGAGGCGACGGCGGTGGCGATGGCGGACGGCTGGGCGCTGGCGTCGGGCCGCGCCGGCTTCGTCAACCTGCACGCGATGGGAGGCCTCGGCAACGCGATGGGCGTGCTCGTCGCCTCGAAGGCCAGCGAGACGCCGCTCGTCGTCACCGCTGGGCAGCAGGACATTCGCCATCTGATGACCGAGCCCTGGCTCTCGGGCGATCTCGTCGCGCTCGCTTCTCCCGTCTCCAAATCGGCGAAGGAGGTGCGGCGGGGCGAGGACGTCGGCCAGGCGCTCCGGCGCGCTTTCGCCATCGCCCGAACTCCGCCGTCCGGGCCCGTCTTCCTGTCCCTGCCGATGGACATTCTCGACCAGGAGGTGAGCGGTCCGACGCCGCCCGGCTCCGCCCCTCCCCGGGTCGGCCCCTCGCCCGATGCGGCGCGGCTCGCCGAAAAGCTCGCGACGCTCGATCCCGATCGCGTGCTGGTGGTGCTCGGCGACGACCTCGCGGCGTCGGTCAGCGAAGGCCTCGTCGCCTTCGCCGAGGCTGGCGGCTTTCCGGTGTGGGGGACCCAGCTGACCTCTCGCGCGGCCTTTCCTTCGGCGCATCCCTGCTGGGCGGGCGTACTGAAGCCCGACTTCGCCGTCATGCGCCGGCATTTCGAGCACGCTGAGGCGATCGTGCTCGTCGGCGGCCGGGCCTTCGTCGCATATCCCTATCGCGAGGCTCAGCCGGTGCCCGAGGGCGTCGCGGTGCTGCATGTCGCCGACAACCCCGAGGCGTTCGGCCGCGAGCACGCCGCCGACATGGCGCTGCTCGGCGACATCGGCGCGACGCTCGCCGCGGCGGCCGAACGGCTCGGCGCGATCGTTGACCGTAAGGCGGTCGCAGCCCGCCTCGCCGCGCGCGCAGCCTCGAAACGCGCGGCTCAGGAAGCGTTGCGGGCGGAGATCCTTTCGGAAGACGGTCCGCCGCTTTCCCCCGACGCCGCGGTGCTCGCAGCGCTCGACGCCTTGCCCACCGACACGCTGATCGCCAATGACTCGGCCGCGACCTTCGGCAAGGTGCAGGACCTGCTCATCACCCGGCCCGGCCGTTATTTCTTCTCGCGCGGCGGGGTGCTCGGCTGCAACATGCCGGCTGCGGTCGGCGCATCGCTGGCGGGGGCCGGCCTCGTCGCCTCGTTCGTCGGCGACGGCGGCGCGATGTACTCGCCCCAGGCGCTGTGGAGCGCGGCGCATTACCGAGCCAAGGTCGTGTTCTTCGTCTTCAACAACCGACGCTACGGCGTGCTGCAGAACGTGGCCAAAAGCCTCGGCTATTCCAACGCCCTGGCCGGCCGCTTCGTCGGCATGGAGATCGTCGGCCCTGCAGTCGACTTCATGGCGCTCGCCGCCTCCATGGGCGTGCCGTCGGCGCGCGCCGACGACCGCGGGGCGATCGCCGCGGCGGTCGCCGATGCGCTCAGGCGCGAAGGCCCGTCGCTGATCGAGATCGCGATCCGGTGAGGGGCGAAGCCACGCGAGGAAAGTGCTGGAGACCGCCCCGATTGTTGTCGTCCAGGCCGAAAGCGTGATACGAACAGATCATGGACATGAACAGATCATGGACAGACGCGTCGCGCATAAGCCGATCTTGAAGCGGTTCCGCGCCGCTCTCGATCGCACATACGGCTCGCGGCTGGAGCGCGCGGTCCTCTACGGCTCGCGCGCGCGCGGTGACGCGCGACCGGATTCCGACTACGACATCGCGGTCTTCTTGCGAGACATGCCTGACCGCTGGCGGGAGCTCGACCGGCTCGCCGACATGAGCACGGCCCTTCTCGACGAGACCGGCGAGTTCATCCATGCGATGCCCTATCGAGCGGAAACGTACGACGATCTGCGCATGCCTTTGATGGTCGAGATCCGCGCGGAGGGGATCGATCTGTGAAGCCACAGTCCGGCGCGTTTCTTGAAAAGGCTCGTGAGCTTGTTGTGCAGGCCGAAACGATGCATCGCGTCGGACTGAACGACGACGCCGGACGAACGGCCTACCTTGCCGGATTGCACGCCGCGCAGGCTTTCCTTTTTGAGAAGCACGGCCGCGTATTCAAGAAGCACGCAACCGTGCAAGGCGAGTTTGGACGGTTGGTAAAGGACAATACGGACTTCGACCTTGAGCTTCGCGCCTTCCTTGGCCGCAGCTATCAACTCAAGGCCATCGCGGACTACGAGGCAGGACCCGGAATTGGCGTGTCGGCCGCACGCGCCGCCGAGGCGATAACCGTCGCACGCCGCTTCCTCCAAACGATCGAGAGCCTTATCCGTCCGTAATATCGCGGCGGCCAAACCCTTGATCGCGCCGGACGCCGCTCCGAAATGGACATCCGGACCAGCACACTCCTGGATATCCATTTGGGGTGGACATTCGCCAAGGAGGACCACGATGTCGAGCGCAATCCTCCGGATCGTTTACGTCGTTTTGATTGTCGCGGCGGGCGCCCTGCCCGCCCATGCGATGGGCGGCGGCGGACCTCCCGCCTGGACGATGACGCTCAACTATTGCCGGCAGACGGTCGCGAACAAGGGCATCACCGACGTGACGAAGTTCGACGAGGAGGTCAAGAAGTGTTTCGCCGACCCGGTCTCCTACCCGCCGGCTTATAGCAGACCGCGCTGGTAGCGCTCGCGGACCCCGCGCTGTCGGCGCGCGCCGGCGACGGCGAAGCGTTCGCCGAGGCGCTCAGCGCGATCCGGTGAGAACCGGACGCGCGTCCGTCCAGCCGAAGTCCACCCAAAGTCTTTCGCGTGGCCAATTGCCGCCGCGGAGGGCGCTCTACGACCTCTCGATGGCTTCGTCGGCACGCTCCTCATCGCGCTCTATACCCGCGTAATCCGCGCCTCGATGGTCGGGGGGCGCTTCAGCGTCTGCAGCACGACGCAATAGCGCTCGGTGAGCTTGAGGAGCGAGTCGAGCTGGTCTTGCGGTGCGTCGGTGTCGAGTTCGAAGGTCAGGCGGATGTCGCTAAAGCCGACGGGCGCCTCCTTGGCGACGCCGAGCGTGCCGCGAAAGTCGAGGTCCCCCTCGGCCGTCACTCTGCCCGACCGCAGCGTCACGCCCATCGCCGTCGCGACCGCCTTCAGCGTGACGCCGGCGCAGGCGACAAGGGCCTCGAGCAGCATGTCGCCCGAGCAGAGTTCGAGCCCGTCGCCTCCGGTCGCCGGATGCAGGCCCGCCACGGCGAGCGCCCGGCCTGTCTCGACCTTGCAGGCGATCGATGCGGAGTCGAGTTCCCCCTCCGCGTGAAGTGTGACGCGCGCAGCGCCGGGCTCGGCCCGGTAGCGCTCCTTGAGCGGCGCCTGCAGCGCGCGCAAGTCGTCGGCGTTCACGTCAACATCCTCCCTCGTCGCCAGGGCCGCAGTCTGCCCGCCCCGCGCCAAAGGCGCAATCCCGCGCCAGGGGCGCCTTGTAGCGCGGCGGCCGGCAGGCTAGGGCTTTCGTCCATGACGCATACCGGCTTCTTTTCCGGCTCTTTCGACCCGATGACCAACGGGCATCTCGACGTGATCGGCCACGCCGCATGGCTGTGCGACCGGCTGGTGGTCGGAGTCGGCTCCAATCCGAACAAGGTCGGCCTCTTCACGGTGGAGGAGCGGCTCGCGCTCATCCGCGAGGCGGCTCGGCCCGTGGTGGAGGGCAAGGGCTGCGAACTCGACGTGGTGAGCTTCTCAGGGCTCGCGATCGACGCCGCGCGCGACGCGGGCGCGACGTTGATCGTCAGGGGCTTACGCGACTCGACCGACTTCAATTACGAGATGCAGATGGCCGGCATGAACCGGGCGATGGCGCCGGACCTGCGCACCATTTTCCTGCCGGCCTCCTCGCCGGTCAGGCCGATCACCGCCACGCTGGTCCGCCAGATCGCCTCGATGGGCGGCGACGCGTCCCCCTTCGCGCCGCCGAGCGTGGTCGCCGCGCTCAAGGCGAAGTTCGCGGCGAGCGAGAGGCAAGACCGGTAGGCCGTCGCTTGAACGCGAACGCCGCCAAACGGGAGAGCGGGCGTCGAGCCCGCATTTGAAGCGCGTCAAAGCCGGCGGGCGCCGGGCCGCGTGGATGACAAACGCGCCCGCCCGGCGCTAAAGTGTCCGCCAGCGGCGCGACCGAAGACGTCGGACCGCGGCCGAACGGGCCGCGTCGGTCCCGAGGCGCCGAGCCTCGCGGAACGAGGGATCAACGACAAGCGGACCGATTGGGAAGAACGCCACGACCGGCTGGGGACCATCTCGCAACCCTTATCCAGGCAAGGAGAACCCCAATGATTGACGCCGCCGCCAAGATTCCGGCGCCCTTCCACGTGAGGCGCCGGTTCCACGCCCCGCGCAGGTTCGTATTCGAGGCTTGGAGCTCGGCCGACCACGTCAAACGTTGGTTCGCGCCGTCCGGCTTCACTGTGCCCGAGGCGAAAGTCGAGCTCAAGCCCGGCGGGCCGTTCGACGTGCTGATGCGTTCGCCGGCCGGCGAGGAGCACTGGGCGCGCGGCGTCGTCAAGGAGGTCTCCCCCTACGACCGGCTGGTGATCGATTTCACCGTTGAGGACGCCAAGGGGCGCCCGCTCTTTCGCGCCCTGACCGAGGTCAATTTCTCCGACGCTCTCGGCGAATCCGTGCTCGACGCGACGCAGACCTACGCCCTGCTCGAACCCGAGGCCGCCAGGATGACCGAGGGCGCGCCGCAGGGCTGGGCGCAGACGCTCGACAAGCTCGCTGCGGAAGCCCGCCGCATGCAGGCGCCGGAGGCGGCGCCGGGATCGGTGGTCCACGCCGCCTTCACGGTGACGCGAACTTACGACGCGCCCGTCGAGCGCGTCTGGCGGGCGCTCAGCAACGCCGAGGCGAAGGCGCAGTGGTTCGGCGGCCTCCCGGGAGGGCAGGAGATCGAGCGGAGCATGGATTTCCGCGTCGGCGGCGCCGAGCGCGCAAAGGGGCGCTTGACCAGCGGCGTCGTCTCGACTTTCGGCGCCGTCTATCACGACATCGTCCCCAATGCGCGGCTCGTCTACAGCTACGTCATGCATCTCGACGATCGGAAGATTTCCGTCTCGCTCGCCACCATGGAGCTCAAAGCCGAAGGCCCCTCGCGTACGTCCCTGAAGGTCACCGAGCAGGGCGCCTTCCTTGACGGCTATGACGACGCCGGATCGCGCCAGCGCGGAACGGGATTCCTGCTCGACAAGCTGGGCGCGTCGCTCGGATAGAGCTTGCGCCTGGTGGTCAAGACCTGACGCTTGGTCCCCACGCCGAGCGACCGGACCCGACCGCGCAGCCGATGGCGGGAGTCGACGTAAAGCTACCGTCGCGGATCGCGACCAGGAATGGCGCAAGTGTGCAGGTAAGCGGGCGTTAACTGCCGGCGAAATGCAGGCCTGTTACGGGTTCCACCCCGGCTCAGCGCGGCTTCGCCCACGCGTCATGGCGG
This sequence comes from Roseiarcus sp., assembly GCF_052145395.1. NCBI lineage: Bacteria > Pseudomonadati > Pseudomonadota > Alphaproteobacteria > Hyphomicrobiales > Roseiarcaceae > Roseiarcus > Roseiarcus sp. Next base: position 4,546 of record NZ_JBKQOT010000342.1, on the reverse strand, counting down.
CTGGTCTCCGAGTCCCGTTCCTCACGTTTCGAATGCGAAGATACGCTTCCAGTCGTCCTTCATGCTGATGACGTGCCAACCGCCCTTCTTCGCCTCGTCGTAGAGTCCTTGCGTGAACGTGCCGACCTTTGTGTCGGGCAGGCCTTGGGCGGGTCCGTAGGCGTATTCGCGTTTGGCGTCGTCGTGCAGCACGAGCATCGACAGCCGCAGGCCGTCGCCGCCCTTGGCGTATTCGAGCATCTGCTGGTCGCCGGTCGAGTTGCCGAATGCGGCGTGCGGACGGCGGCCAATCTCGAGATGAATGCCTTCGGGCTTGCCGGCGAAATTGTCGTTCAACAGCAGCTTCGGCTCCTTGGTCAGGAACGGTTTGCCGTCCTTGCCGTAGCCATACTTGACGCCGCCCGCGGTGCCGATCACCTGTTCGCGCGGGATCCCGTAAACGCGATCGGAGTAGACGCGCACGAAGTCCTGTCCGCCGCCGGTGACGATATAGGTCTTGTAGCCGTTGGCGCGGAAGTAGGTCAGGACTTCCTGCATCGGCTGGTAAGTGAGTTCGGTGTAGAGCCTGTTCCAGCGATGATCCTTGGCGGACTCGATCCAGGCCTTCGCTTCGGCATAGAATTGATCCACGTCCATTCCGGTCAGCGTCGCGGCCAGGATCACTTCGACGTCGTGAAGCGAGAGCTTGGCGATCTTCTCGAAGTCGCCCGTGAGCACGGTCTTGAAGGGCTCGACTTTCGCCAGTACAGGCTTCTCCTTGACCACGACCGGCACGCGGTCGAGGCAATAGACGACCTGTGTATAGATGGGATGCTCGATCCAGAGCGTGCCGTCCTGGTCTAAGGTCGCGACGCGCTCCTCCGGCGGCACGAAGTCCGTGCTCGACGGGTCAGTGGTCGCGCGGACGAAATCGAGGATGCCCTGCTTCGCCGACCTGTCGTTCCAGGACGCGAGCGGCGTTGCGGATTGGGCCGCTGCCGGAGCGGAGGCGGCGAGAAGCCCGGGTAGGGTTGGCATAGCCGCCAGCGCGCCCAGCACGAGGCGGCGGCTAATGCCGCTGGAACGAGAGTATGGCACAAGAACTCTCCTTTTTGGCACTTTCCCTTTTTTTAAACCGTGGCTTTTGAGCACGGGCGACCCTCGCGGAGCGCCCGTTTTCTTCAGGTCAGATCCGCGCCTCGCAAGATCAGTCGCCGGCGCCGGCTGCGCGCGTCGTATGATCCTGCTTCTGTGCGTTGATCTGTTCCATCACCTGGGACAGGTTCCACGAGGCCGGGGCCTGCATCGGCGGGTACGTTTCGTAGGTCTCCAGATGCTGCAAGGCCAGCTTCTGGCCGATCGGCAGTATGTTCCAGTCATAGATGTACGAGGTGACTGGTCCGGCCAGCGCGCCGCCGAAGGAGTTGAAGCTCTTGGAGCCCATGGACTGCTCGAACGGGTCGCGCTCGAGGTTGATCAGCATGGTGAAGTGATAGGGGATCAGCGGCAGCATCCAACCTTCGGCGCCGGGCTCGGAGCCGTAGTACATGAACTTATATTGCTTCCACCGCACCGCCGCGAGCTGCGCGCCGGAGTAATAGAAGAAGTGGTCCCGATTCGACTTGTCGGTCTTCCCCGAGATGAAGTCGGCCTGATCGAAGCCGTCAAGCGTCGTCTTGACGATGCCCGGATATTTGCCGGCCTCGATCTGCTTCTTCAGGTCGTCGCCCTTGGGACCGCCGGCGAGATCGACGAAAGTCGGCAGCCAGTCGAGCGCGGCGAACATTTCCTTGGTCACCGTGCCCGGCTTGATGTGGCCGGGCCAGCGGACGACCATCGGAACGCGATAGCCGCCTTCCCACGACTCGCCTTTCTGGCCTTTGAACGGCGTCACGCCGCCATCCGGCCAGCTCAACTGCTCGGCGCCGTTGTCGGTGGTGAAGACGAGGATGGTGTTGTCGAGCTGGCCCATGTCCTCGAGCTTCTTCATCACGTAGCCGATGTTGTCGTCCATCTGCTTCATCGCGGCTTCGTTCGCGCCCCAGTTCTTGCCGCCCTTCTCGCCCATCATGTCGTAGTATTTCGGCGACAGCATCGTCGTAATGTGCATGCGCGCCGGGTTGTACCAGACGAAGAACGGCTTGTTGGTCTTCTTGGGATCGTTGCGGTCGAGAAAGTCGATCACATGGGTCGAGAGTTCCTCATCCATCGTCTTGGACCGCTCCAGAGTCAGCGGGCCTTCGTCCTTGCATTCCTGGTTCGGCAATGTGCCGTCGGACGACTTGCACGAAATCACCGGGCGGGGCGGGGTCATGCACAGGACGCCGCTCTTGGGATCGACCTCGCCGGGAACCGGCGGCAGCCCCTTGACCGGCGTGTTGGCGCAGGGCGGTACAATGGCCTGTTGGGTCGGGCTTGAGTTGATGTCCGGGAAGCTCACCTGCTGCATCGCGTCGAGGTGATAGAGATAGCCGAAGTATTCCTGGAAGCCATGCGCGGTCGGCAGGGAGAAATCCTTGTCGCCCAGATGGTTCTTGCCGAACTGTCCGGTTGTGTAGCCGAGGTCGTGCAGGAACACAGCGACATCCGGCGTTCCCGGCAGTAGCGCCGTCGGGCTGCCGGGGAGCTGCGGCGGGATCAGGCCGACGCGCAGCGGATACATGCCGGTCGCGAAAGCGGTGCGCCCGGAGGTGCAGCTCTGCATCGCGTAATAGTCCATCATCTTCATGCCCTCGTGGGCGATGCGGTCGATGTTGGGGGTTTCTCCGCTCGTCAGGCCCTCGGCATAGGCCTGGACCTGCATCCAGCCGATGTCGTCGCCCATGATGAACATGATGTTCGGCTTCGACGGCGTTTGCGCCAATGCGCTCGGCGCCGTCAGCGCCGTGGTCGACGCCAGCGCGACGAGCGCCGCCCCGGCCGTCATGGTTGTTCGCCACAAACTCATTGCAGTCTCCGGTCTGGTTTTGCTGCTCGCGGTTGAGGAGGAAGCCTCAACTCTGTCCCGACGCGCCGCCTTTGGCGTCAGCTCGCGGGGCCGGCCCGAAAGCGCATTGCTTCGCGGGGCTCCTCCGGGACCATTCGCGAACGCGCGTGAGCAGAGTGTCACCCAAGCGGCCCGGCGACTATGCAAATCCGGCAAAAATGAGAAGTTCATTCGGATATATTTAGGCAGTCCCGTTGCTCAAGCGTAGATCGGCGCGATGGCCGGACTGGCCGGCGGCGGCGTATCGTCCGCCCAGCGACGAAGCGTCGCCAGCGGCGTCTCCCCGAACAGGGCGCGGTAGGAGACGGAGAAACGACCAAGTTCCCAGAAGCCGTGCGCGACAGCGATCGAAGTCACGGTGGCGTCGCCCTCGCACGCCCGCAACAGGGCCCGGCGCGCCAGATGCATGCGTCGCAGCCACAAATAACGCTGCGGCCCCATGCCGAGATGCTCCTGACAGCAGGCCCGCAGCGTGCGTTCCGACGCGCCGGCGGCAGCGCAAATCTCGGACAGATAGAGCGGGCGGGTCGGATTCATTTCCAGAAGATCTTCCAGCCTCGCCATGACCGCCGCGCGGGTGCGAAAACGGCGGTCGGGCTCCAGGCGTTCGCCGTCAGTCAGGCACCAGATCATCGCCTGAGTCAGCGCTTCCTCGAGCGACCGCGCCGTTTCCGGATGCGTAAGGACGTCGGGCGCAGTCGCGGCCATCCGCCCCGCCGCCGCATGCAGCCGCCGCAAATGCGCCAGCACGGAAGGATCGGGCCGGACGCGACATGTGTCGATCGGCGCGGAACGCTCGCGGCCAACCAGAGCGTAAGATTTTGCCGCCAGATCATCGGGGGTGAGGGACATCGCGCCAAACCGGCACGGCGCGGTCGTTCTGTGGTGAACGGACGCGGCTGAGCCATAAACGACAATGTCGTCCGACGACACGTCCATGCCGCCATGATGGATGCCCGGCTGGTTCGGATCGGTGAGAAAGACGATCACGCTCCGCTGCCGATGCATCGCGGTAAATTTGACGACCGGCGCGCTTTCGGCAAAGCGCTGCATCCACAGCCAGTGAAAGTCGACGCGCGTTAGCTCGGCGCGAAAGTGGCCACGAGCCGTTGGCACGACCGTCACATCCGCGGCCCGGATGGATGCCTGATACTCGGCCGGGTCGGCGAAGTCGAAAACTTTGCTCGACAACAAATCTCGGGCCTCTTACGTGGTCTCCCCCTTTGACGCCTCCCGGTTGATACGATCGACAGTTTAGCATCAATTACACGCTCTTATGTCCGGCTGGAGACGACAAGTCTACACTTGCATTCGTCGCAGCGTCCGATTGTCGCAACCCGCAATGACGTCAAACGGCCGGCGGGGCGCCGCTACACCGACGCCGGGAGGGAATGCGCGCTTCGCGTCGCATTTGTCACCTTCGTCACCATTCACGCGAGCGGGGCGGCCCGACTTCATCGCCCGACTGGAATGGCGGGAGTGCGTGAGGAAATCCAAATTTCTCCGCGCCGGCGTCCAGGCGACCGGCGGGCCTCCCTCAATGGATTCGGCGCCATGGCCCGTCGACAGACGAGGCTTTCG
>NZ_JBKQOT010000341.1:0-6049 GCF_052145395.1 Roseiarcus sp. | reverse complement strand
CGCGGACGTCCATTTCGGCGATATGGCCTCGTTGCATGAGCGGATTACGGCGTCAGGCCGGCCGGTGCGCGCGAACCGCGTCAACTCGGTCGCATCCAAAATGTTCGCCCTGTCGCTCAAACCGATGGCCGGCGAGAATGCGCCCTGGCGGGACGCGGCGCAGGGCAACCCGTGCAAGGGCATCGAGCGCAACGCGGAGCAGGGGCGAGAACGGTTTTTCTCATCGGCTGAGCTTGCCGCCCTTTCCGACGCGCTCGCCGAACACGACACCCCGGCCGCCGATTGCCTACGGCTCCTTATGTTGACCGGCTGTCGGCCGGGCGAGGCGATGCGGGCGACATGGGCCGAATTCGACGAGCCGGGATATTGGAGCAAGCCTTCGGCGCACACGAAACAGCGCAAAGTCCATCGGGTTCCGCTCAGCCCGGCCGCCTGCGAACTGGTCGACAAGCTTAGGCGCAAGCGAGCCGACGACGAATTTGTGTTTCCGGGGCGGATCAAGGGCAGGCCGCTACGGGGATTGCGCGGAGTCTGGGCAGCAGTCACCCGCGCCGCCGGGCTCGATGGCTCGCTCGTTTATACGCTGAGGCATTCGTTCGCCAGCGTTGGCGCCGGCGGCGGGTTAAGCCTGCAACTCGTTGGCAAACTGCTCGGCCATACCGTCGCGCGGACCACGGAAAAATACAGCCATCTTGCCGACGATCCGCTGCGCGAGGCGGCCGCGAAGATCGGCGCTGTGATCGCCGGTGCCGGGAGGCCGGACGAAAACATTGTTCCAATATCGAGGCGTGGCGGTTGAGTGCTGATCGAAGGAAATCAGTGAGAAGAAGTCTGCCGGAAGGAAGGGAATTTGAAGACCTGCTCTCGCATCTTGCGTCGATAGTGAGCAAAGCCGAGCTGGGTGCGATACAATTGAATCGGCTACGCGCGGGCGTTACAGAGGCTATATACTGGTACGGAAGTTCGCAGTTCACATCCGACTTGGTCGCCAAAACTACTTTGCATAAGGTTGCTAAGTCACTTGCGCGCGTCATCGAAGCCCTCCGTGACGAGGGTAACGAACACCCACTTCTCATGGCTCTAGGCCAGACACCCGAGCAAAGCACTGTCGATCTGGCGCGCGGCATTGAGCGTCTACAGGCGGTAATAGCCGATCTGGAAAAAATTGCAGCGATCCCCCCCGAGCGGCGTCCGCGAGGCCGAACTGAAAACCGCGACCTCCATCACCTTGTCCATCGGCTTGCGAATTTGTGGCTTGTTGTTAGTGGCACTTCATTCACTCAAATGTGGGCCAACGACGGCGCAGCCACAAATGGCGCAGCATTCATTGAAGCTGTCGTCACGTTTGTCGATCCGCAAAATCTGAAGGCGCTGCCGAAGATGGCGGAGCGGGTCGTAAAGGAACGGCGCAGCGGTAAAGTGATGCCATAGCTTCGCTTGGGGAACTTCCGATAAATCGCGGAAGAACGAGCCATTTGTCGGAACCGTATCTGGTGGTGCCGGCAACAGATTCGCGGCATGCCGTGAGCGTCCGGATCTCGCCAAGCGCAGGCGACCGAGCGCCAATACGGTGTGCAAATGAGCAACGAAAGCGTCAACAACGAGCTGCGGGCAGGTTACTTCGACGAAGACCAGATGGCGAAGACGCGCGGGAGGTCAAAGCGCACGCTTCGCGCCGAACGGCAACGGGGTGACGGTCCGCCGTACACCCGCGACGGCCGCGATGTCCTCTATCCCATAGGGGGTTACCGGGCATGGCTCGAAGCGAACACCCGGCGCCCGGTTCGCCACCGCTCCACGTCGTAAGGAATGGGATCAGACAGCGGTCTGGGACGCGTCGCTGATACCGCTGCGACAGCGGCCCACGGGATCGATACTCACACCACCAAAATTGACCCCGGGTCCGCCCTCCAAGCCATAGTTCTTCGAGATGCAGGCGTATCGCGGGTCGTCTCACCCGTCCGGCTTCGTGAGGCAGCGATGAGCGCCGCCCATCTCTCCCTCAACGCCGTCGCGCGCGCTCTCGGCGGCGAAGTCTCGGGCAAGAGCAGCGTCGTCTGCCCGGGTCCGGGGCATACAGGCAAGGACCGCTCTTTGTGCGTGACCTTGTCAGCAGCAGCGCCCGACGGGTTTATCGTCTTCTCGCACGCCGGCGAGGACTGGCGCGCCTGCCGCGACTATGTCGCCGGTCGTCTCGGGGTTGTGGCGCGCCCATCGAAGGTGGAGCGAGCCGCTGTGGCACATCCACGACCGCACCGGGTCGCAGACGGCGACCGCAGTGCCAAGGCGCTTGAGGTTTGGCACGGCAGCGTCGATCCGCGCGGGACGGTTGCGGAGCGCTACTTGGCGTCACGTTGCCTCGCCTTGGGCGAGGACGTCGCGGGTCAGGTTCTCCGCTGGAATAACCGCATCGGCGCGATGGTGGCGCTATTCCGCAACATCCAGACCGACCGGCCGCAGGCGATCAGCAGGACGTTCCTCGACGCCGGGGGCCGCAAACTCCGCCGACGGTTCCTCGGTCCGGTTGGCGGCTGCGCGATCAAGCTCGATCAGGCAAATGTCCTCGGCCGACTGCACATCTGCGAGGGGATCGAGACCTGCATGACTGCGCGCCAGCTCGGCTTGCGGCCCTGCTGGGCCTTGGGCAGCGCGGGCGCGGTCGCGCGGTTCCCGGTCTTGGCCGGGGTCGAGCGCCTGACGCTGCTCGCGGAGAACGACAAGGCTTCGGCGCGCGCTGTCGAGTCGTGCGCGCGTCGCTGGCACGACGCTGGGCAAAACGTGATCATCAACGAGCCGATCGGCGGGAAGGACCTGAACGACGCGATCAGGAGGGCCGCCTGATGGACGACGAGAATCGCCTCTTCGATTCCCGGCCCTATTCGCCACCAGTCGACGAGCGCAACCCGCCGCCGCTCGGCAAGGAGGCTCCGGCAGCGCCGATCAAGTTCTGCCCGACGCCGTTCGTTCCCCGCGATCCGGCGACGATCCCGCCCCGTCAGTTCCTTTACGGACGCCATGTGATCAGGGAGTTTCTGAGCGGGACTGTCGCTCGCGCCGGTATAGGCAAAAGCTCCCTCACGATCACCGACGTGCTCGGGATGACGTCGGGGCGCAATCTTGTCGGGACGCCTCCGGTCGGTAAGCTGAATGTCTGGATCGTCAACCTCGAAGACCCGCGCGTCGAGATCGAGCGTCGTATCTATGCGACGCTGGCGCACTATGGGATCGACCCGTCCGAAGTCGCGGGCCGCCTTTGGTTTGATGGGCGAGAGATCGAGATCGTCGTCGCTGAGCAGGGCAGGACCGGGACCAAGATCGCCAAGCCGGTCGAGGACGCGCTCGTCGCTGCACTGATTGAGCGCAAAATCGACGTCTTGATCCTCGATCCGATCGTTAGCACTCATCGCGTTTCCGAGAACGACAACATGGCGATCGACGCCGTCGCCAAGACGTTCGCGCGGATCGCAGGCCGGGCGAACTGCGCCATTGAAGGCGTGCACCACATACGCAAGACGAACGGGAATGATGCCGACTTCCGAGGACGCCCGGGGCGCGAGCGCGTTTGTCGCCGCCGCCCGCTCGATCCGCGTCCTGAACACTATGACCAAGGACGAGGCGGCGAAAGCGGGCATCAGCGAAGAGGAGCGTTCGATACTACTTCCGCTCCGAGGTCGACAAGACGAACCTCTCGCCGCCCGAGTCGGCCGTCTGGCATAAGCTGACTAGCGTCGACCTTGGCAATGGCGATAACGTCGGCGTCGCAACTCCGTGGGAATGGCCGAACTCCGTGGTCAAGGTGACCGTGGCCGATCCGCGCGCTGTACAGAACAAGGTCGCAAAGGGCACATGGCGCCAGAACAGCCAGTCAACCGAATGGGTCGGCTTTGCCGTCGCTGAAGTGCTCGGGCTCGACGCCGACGACAAGGCGCACCGCGAGCGGATCAAGAAGCTGCTCCGGACGTGGACGCGGAACGGCATGTTCGTCGAGGTCGAACACATGGACGATCATCGCAAGAAAAAGAAGTTCGTCGAGGTCGGTGAGTGGGCTGACGACTAGCAGGGGCGGCACGTGTTTTGCTCCATTTCGTTTTCAAGGTGGAGCAGATTTCAAGGTGGAGCAAAGGTGGAGCAGAACGGCTCCCCGAGAGATGCGTTAAGCGCCCGCACTATCGAAGCAAAATGCCCTGCTCCACTCCGCGGTTGAGGTGGAGCAAAGGTGGAGCGAGGTGGAGCGCGAAAGGCCGGTTGCTCCACTGCTCCACCCCCCTTATAGGGGTGGGCAGGTGGAGCGGAGCACTGGGGTCGGCTCCCTTCAAGGAGGAGCGTCCGCGAGGTAAGAGGGAAGTCCGACCGGGCCGACCCTCCTCATCGAGGCTCCAATGGCTGAGAGAGGGCGGAAAAGACGCCCTAACATCCTCGCCCAGTTTCGCGCCTCGTGCTTCTCGATCGCGGCCTCGGGTAGGCTCGGACGAAATTCGTACGAGCGATACGGCGGCCTCTGGCAGGCTGCGCGGGAGGGATGACAACCGCGGGGGGCGTGATGGCCGCCAGCGGGCTTCCTAGCGCGACTGTGGGCCTATCGGTCGGAAGCCAACATCGAGGCAACCGACTTGGCGGCGAGCGGCTTGCCGCGCTCGTTCAGGTGACCGGCTTCGGCCAGCGCGGCGGAGATCTCGCCGAGGCTCGGCTTGCGCTTACGAACAGCCGCCAGCTTGCGCGCCATCGCAAGGGCGGCGGGGTGCGTCTCGGCCAGCGGCTTGCAGCCTCGCATTCCGGTCGCCTCGCGCCTGCGCCTTCGAGCCCCGCGAGCTTGCCGACGAGCGGGGCCTTTTCGAACTGGGCATCTGAGAAGACACAGGAGGTCTACTGCGGGGGACTCATCGAAGATCCGGGGTTTCGTTGGCCCAGCACGAACCGGGGCCCGCGATGGCCAGTCCCGGGTAACGTCAGGGGAACGCTTTGTGCGTTCGGGGGGCATAAAAACGCCGCTGACCCTCCGACCGGACGCGATATCTGAAGACGCTGATCGGCGTCCAAACCACGAGCCGAAGGACGCAGCGCCGACGGACCGCTGTCGACGTAAAGCACCCGTTGCGCATCGCGGCCTCGGACGCCTCAATTGGGCGGAGAGCAAGCCTACAGAGGTCGCATCGGGAAGGACCGGAGTCCGCGCCGTAGCCGCCATTCCATTTGGGAGCGTGAAGTTTCACCGGCCTTTGGCGTAGTCGGCTCCAGATATGCCGTCTGCCCCGTGCAAGCGCTCGCTCAATTCGGGTTCAGGCACCCAGTGTGGTTGCGTTGGCGCGGAATGTGCGGGCACCGAGGGGATTGAAGGGTGCGCTTTTGCGCAGTTCGGGGAGAAGCCCAAACCCTTCCGCTCGCCGTGATCCGCTGACCCTTCAGCCCCGCGGGCTTCCGGAACCACGATATCGTTACTGACCTCCACTAACCCAGAGCCTCCCCGGCGGGTGCCTCAGCGGCAAAGGAAACGCGCGCCGTCGCCATGAAGCGACAGCGCGAGTCCCTGCTACGAATTCAGGCCGGGTGACCCAGCTCACTGGTGCCAACGATGGCGACGGCACTAAGGAACTCCCCTTCAGGATGGGTCAGAGCGAAGGGGTGCGGCGCCGCGGTTCCCACCACAGTGGACGACGTTAACGTCGTGGAGGTTGGGGCCGAAGAACGTCGAGTCGAGCGCACTCGCAGCTGCCGACGTGAGCGTCAATTGGCCACCGGCGCCGATGCTGAAGACCCCAAGGTCGCCTTCAAACTTGCCGTTGATCGTGACGTCGGCGTCGACCACGTTGTGGACAGTGTCGACCAGAAAGTTCTGGAGATCAACGGTTTGGGTGCCGTTGCTGAGCGCGAGCCCGCTGCCTTGGTGTAGGATCACGTCGCCGGCATTGGTTTCCGTTCCTCCAGTGATCGTGGATGCGAAAACCGCGGAGCGGTTCGCGTCCCTGCTGCCAAAGTTCGGTCATAGTTCGGCGAAGGGTCCGGCGAAAGGGCGGCCCCGAGGACAGGCACACCTCGATCGCCCGGACCACCT
>NZ_JBKQOT010000340.1:0-3172 GCF_052145395.1 Roseiarcus sp. | reverse complement strand
GGGTGGCGCGCGTGCCACGTACCGGTTAACAGGAAATTGTCGAGGACCTCATACATCTCCCAAGCAATTGAACGGCGCGAACGTTAACCGATCATTGCGCATCGCGGGGGTGCGCGTCGCAGACGGGGTATTCCGGCTTTTCGAGGGGCGCCGTGTTCTTGCTCTCGTCAGGATCTCTCGTTGGCCTGATGGCTGCTGCCAAGTTTATTGCCTCCTCGATCTCCCGAAACTCCCGCGTCGGCGCGAGGCCTTCAAGCGCCGGCCCCAGCACCGCATGCGCGTGCGCGTCCCGTCCAGTCGCGCGGTAGAGCTGAGCGAGCGAAAGCGCGGCGCGCAGTTCGAAGCTGCGGGTTTTCTGAGATTGCGCGATGGCGATGGCGGCGAGGAAGGCATCCTCGGCGGGCTGCGGGTTTGAGGCGTCGCGCTTGAGCAGGATTTCGCCGCGAATGCGGTGGGTCTCAGCATCGAACCAGCACTGCCCTGTGCGGTTGGAGTCCTCGAGCGCCTGCTCGAGCGTGGCAAGCGCAGCTTCCGTTTCGCCAGTCCGCGCTTCCGCTTCCGCCAGAGACGTCTTGATGAGCGGCTGAAAGGCCCCAACGCCATCCTGATGAAGCAACGCGGCGGCTCCGCGCATCTTCACGAGAGCGATCTCTGGACGGCCGGACTGCAATTCCACCCAGGCCTCCAGGAAGGCCCCGAAAGCGACCCACAGGGCGATCCCATGCTGATGCGCGACACCGGAAAGCGCTTTAGCGTGGGGAGCGACGCCGTCGACATTGCGGCCGATAATCTCGAACATGGCGCTGTGCATCAACCCGTATGTTGAAGTCGCGAGGTGCCCCAATTTTGCGATTCGCGTCGCCGTCGCGTCGGCACACTCTCTCGCGCGATCGACCTCGCCGAGCGGCCAAAGCACGATCGCCGCATAGGCCATCGCGGAAACGCCCACGTCCTGGCCAAAGCGGAAGGCGAGATCGCGATCTCGGTCCGGATCGAAAATCGCCAAGGCCTGTTCGAGGTGCGAACGAGCCTCGATGAAATCTCCGGCAAACCATTGCGTCACGCCATAGATCCGGTGCGCAACGCCCGCCTCCGGCGAACGGGGTTGCAACGCGACGTCGCGAAGAAAAGCCTGCGCAGCCGCGAGCATCGTCGTTAGTTCGCCACGCACATAGCTTCCCGCCCATTGCCCGTAATTGATCGAGGAGCGCGCGTACATGTCGGCGGCTTGGGCGCCCAGTTCGCGCGCACGCGCAAAGGCTGCGACGGTTTCGGGGGCGCCATGACCGTGCGCGGCAATTCTCGCGTTTCCGTAAGAAACCTGCAGCCGCAGGAGTTGACCGCCTGTCTTCTCCTTCTCCCCCACGGCCGCCAAGGCCTCCGCCATCTCGATCGCCTTGCCAAGATGCGCGATCGCCTCCTTGAACGCCGAGCGATGAAGCGCGAGATCGCCTGCCTTGCCCCAGTATTCGATCGCGGGCTCGGTGAGGCCTGCTTGCGTGAAGTGATGAGCGACCAGTTCCGGTTCAGCCTCGACGACGCCAGCGAACTTTTCGCACAGGGTTTCCGCGATGCGCCGATGCAGGATTTGCCGCCGGCTCCTCAGCAGGCTTTCGTAAGCCGTGTCCGCACGAGCGCGTGCTTGAAGCTGTAGCGTGCTTCAGGCGGGGCTCCGTCGCGAAACACCAGCTCGGATTCCTCCAATTGCGCCAGCGCGCTTTTTAAAGAGGCCTCGTCGCTCCCGACCACGGCGTGCAGCAGCGAGTAAGAGAATTCGCGCGCGATCGCGGCGCCGATCTGCGCGATCTCTTTCACCGCCACGAGGCGATCGAGGCGGGCCATTAGCGAATCCTGCAGCGTCGAGGGGATCGCCATGGGTGGCAACGGGCCGTCGAGGCGGAAGCGGTCAGCCTCCTCGACCAGCAGGCCTGACTCCAGCACGTTCTTGGTCAGCTCTTCCACGAAGAGCGGCACGCCGTCGGTCTTGGCGACAATCTGCGCGAGCACCTCGGTGGGCAGCTTGCGTCCGCCCGTCACCCGCCCGACCAGCGTCTCGGCCTCCGCGCGGTCGAGGCGGCCAAGGGCGATCGTCGAGACGCCGGGCAGGCCCTTCCAGGGCGCGTCGAATTCGGGCCGGAAGGTGATCATCAACAGCGCGGGCAGCCGCCGCACGCGTGCGATCACGAGATCCAGCAATTCGAGCGAGGTCGCGTCGGCCCAATGCGCGTCCTCGAACAGGATCAGCAACGGTTCGTGTTTGGCCAAGCTTTCAATCTGATCGAGCAGCGCCGAAAGTGTCTGCCGGCGCTGCTGCGCGGACGAGAGGTTCAGCGGGGGATGGCGCCCCAGCGGGATTGACAGCAGCGAAGCGATCAGCGGCGCGACGTCGTTCATCCGATCGGTGGCGAGGCCCAACAATTTCTCCAATTTTTCGAATTTGACCTCGGGTTTTTCGTGTGGCGCGATGCCCGCCGCGCGCTCGAAGTGCTGCACGAAGGGGTAGAGCGCGCTGTCGCGGTGATAGGGCGAGCACTGGTAACGTAACTGTGTGTGCGGCGTATCCTCGACCTGCTCCGCGATCCAGGCGGACAGGCGCGACTTGCCGATGCCGGCTTCGCCCGAGATCAAAATGGTATGGCCTTCGCCGCGCCATGCCCGGCGCTGGCGCACGATCAGGTCGGCGCACTCGGCGTCGCGTCCGACAATGCAAGTCAGCCGCACCGGATGAGCTGCCTCGAACCGGCTCTCGCTTTCGGACACGCCAAGCGCCGCCCATGCTTCGACCGGCTCGGCGAGGCCCTTGACGGCGTGCCTGCCGAGGTCGCGCAGCCGGAACGATCGCCGAGCAGGCGCCGCGTCGCGGCGGCCACAACGACGCCGCCGGCATCGGCGAGAGCCTGCAATCGCGCGGCCAGATTCGGGGTGTCGCCGACGACCGCCTGCTCCTGCGCGGAGCCTTGGCCCACGAGGTCGCCGACGACGACAAGGCCGGTCGCAACCCCGACGCGGACCGCGAGGCTTTCGGGAGCGCAGGTCTGCAAGCCTGCCACGACTTCGGCGATTTCCAGCGCCGCGTGGACCGCCCGCGCGGCGTCGTCCTCATGCGCGCGGGGAAATCCGAAGTAAGCGAGGATCCCGTCGCCAAAGAACTTGGCGACGAAGCCGTCATAGC
>NZ_JBKQOT010000339.1:0-14423 GCF_052145395.1 Roseiarcus sp. | reverse complement strand
CCGCGGCGCCCAGCCGCGGCCGGTCGATTTTTTGCCTAATTATTCGTTAATTGTTTGACCTAACGATCTGAAAATAAACGAGAAAGCAATTATGGCCGGTTTGTAACTTTTGGTCACCAAAGGTGATTTGTCTCCGTCCCCTGCCCCCCGGTATTTTGCCCCGCAGCAAAACGGGTCCGCGCCGCCTCAGGCGAGCGGCCGCGACCATTAAGAGGCGTACCGCCGCGGGCTCATCCCGCCGGACGCCCTGGATCAGGGCCGGGCGAAAGTCCGGAGGCATTTGGCAATGAAGGCTGGTTATCAGACGACCCTCCGCCGCCGCGTATCCATCGGCGGAAATGGAGTTCATTCCGCTGCGCCCGCGCAGCTGGTCCTTCATCCCGCCGAGCCCGACTCGGGCGTCACGTTCCTGCGAACCGGTTTGCCGGACGGCGGAGAGCGCCATCTGAAAGCGCGCCGTTCCAACGTCACCCATACTGCGCTCTGCACCATTCTTGGCGACGCTTCCGGGGCGAGCGTCAGCACGGTCGAGCACCTGCTCGCCGCTTTTTCCGGGCTGCAGGTCGACAACGTCCTCGTCGAGATCGACGGGCCCGAGACGCCGATCATGGACGGCTCCGCCGCCGATTTTGTCGCGGCGATCGATCACGTCGGCGTCGTTCGCCAGACCCGGCCGCGGCGCTGCCTCAAGGTCCTCAAGCCGGTGCGTGTCGAGCGCGATGGCGGCTACGCCGAGCTCGCCCCGGCGGAGCGCGGTTTCCGGCTCGACGTCGAGATCGATTTTGCTTCTCCGGCGATCGGCCGTCAGCGCCTCGCCTTCAACCTCGATCCAACCGCGTTCCGCCGCGAAATCGCGCGCGCCCGCACGTTCGGTTTCGTAAGCGACGTCAAGAAGCTTTGGCAGGCGGGCTATGCGCTTGGCTCCTCGCTCGAGAATTCCGTCGCCATCGACAACGACGAGGTTCTCAATCCCGAGGGCTTGCGCTACGCGGACGAGTTCGTGCGCCACAAGGCGCTCGACGCCGTCGGCGATCTGTCGCTGGCCGGCGCTCCGATCATCGGCGTCTATCGGACCTATCGGCCCGGCCACAAGTTGAACGCGCTGGCGCTCGAGGCGCTGTTCGCCGACCGCTCGGCCTACGCGTTCGTCGAGGCCGGGGTCGCCAAGCCCTTCAAGGGTTTCGGCGTGGGAGCGCATGTTCCCGCCGCAGCTTTCGCCGCCGCCGAGTAGCCTTCACATTGGTTTTTCGCGGCGGCGCTGGCGCTCGGGGCGCCGCGCCGCCACATTTTGCGGCCATTGAACGATTCTCACGTCCGCCAAAAGTGGCGCGCGCCACGGGACTGGGTTAAACACGCGCTGCGCCGCGAAGCGGCCGTCGGGCAGCGGGGCCCGTGCAAACCGTCGAAGCTGCAATCGAGTCCGAACGTATGGTCAAAATCGAACTGGGCGTCACTTCCTCGATGGCCGGCGGGCGGCCGGCGCGCCGAATCCTGGCGGCGGCGGCGCTGGTCGCGGTGGCCCTCACCGCGTCCGCCTGCTCAATGTTCGACCACTTCAATCCGTTCGGCGCGGAAAAATACAAGATGGAGATCACGCCGGACGTCCCGGCGAGCAAGACCTACGATCAGGGCCTCCAGAAGCTGGCGAACGGCGCGCCGAAGGACGCGGCGAAGAAGTTCACCGATCTCGGCAAGCAGCACCCGGATTCCGACTGGGCTCGCAAGGGCCAACTGATGACGGTCTACGCGAATTATCAGGCCGGCGAATACACCGACGCCGAAACCGCCGCCGAGAAGTACCTGAAGGAGTTTCCCAACTCATCCGACGCCGCCTACGTCGCCTATCTGCAGGCCAACGCCTATTACGAGCAAATTCCCGACATTTCCCGCGATCAGGACGCCGCGAACAAGGCGCTCACCGCCTTCCAGGACATTCTCAAGAAGTACCCAAAGTCCGAATATGTGGAAGACTCGAAATTCAAGATCACGGTGTGCCAGGACCAGCTCGCCGGCAAGGAGATGTCGATCGGCCGATTCTACCTCGCCCGGCACAATTACACCGCCGCGATCAACCGTTTCCGCACCGTCCTGCAATATTATCAGACGTCCCGCCATGCGCCGGAGGCGCTCTATCGTCTTGTCGAGGCTTATATGGGCCTCGGAATCGTCGACGAGGCGCAGACGGCCGCTGCGGTTCTCGGCCACAACTTCCCCGACAGCCAGTGGTACAAGGACGCTTACTCGGTCCTGCAAAGCAAGGGCCTGTCGCCGCACGAAGACTCGGAATCGTGGATGGCCAAGATCTACCACGCGGTCGTTCCGTCCTGAACGGAGCCTCTTCCCATGCTCGCGCGCCTCTCCATCCGCGACGTGGTCCTGATCGATCAGCTGGATCTCGAGTTCTCGGCCGGCCTGACGATCCTCACTGGAGAAACCGGCGCGGGCAAATCGATCCTGCTCGACGCGCTGTCGCTGGCGCTCGGAGCGCGCGGCGACGGCGGACTGGTCCGCCACGACCAGAGCCAGGGCCAGGTCACGGCCGTGTTCGAGCTTCCGCCGGGGCACGCCGCCCACGCCCTGCTTGAAGGACAGGACATCGAGATCGGCGACGACCTGATCCTCAGGCGCGTTCAACTCGCCGACGGCCGCACCCGCGCCTATGTCAACGACCAGAGCGTGAGCGTCCAGGCGCTGCGGTCGCTCGCCTCGTCGCTCGTCGAGATCCACGGTCAGCATGACGAGCGCGCGCTGACCGACCCGGCGACGCATCGCGCGCTCGTCGATTCCTATGGAGGACTGGACGCGCAGGCTAAGGCGACCCGGGAGGCATACGCCGCAATGCGCGAGGCCGTTGAGGCCCTGGAAGCCGAGCGCGCGCGCGTCGCCGCCGCGGAGGCCGAGGCCGATTTCGCCCGTCACGCTCACGAAGAGCTGGTGAAGCTCGCCGTCCAGCCCGGCGAGGAGGATGAGCTCGCAGTCCGGCGCCAGGCGATGATGCAGGGCGAGAAGGTCGCCGCCGACATTCGCGAGGCTCGGGATCATCTGACCGGCGACGCGGCGATCCTGCCGATGCTCATCTCCGTCTCCCGCCGGCTGCAACGCCGCATGCCGCAGGCGCCTCAGCTCATCGAGCCGAGCGTGAAGGCCCTCGACGAGGCGCTCGAGGCGCTCGAAGGGGCGACCCGCGCCGTCGAGGAGGCGCTCGAAGCCTCAGCCTTCGATCCGATGGAGCTCGAACGCTGCGAGGAGAGACTGTTCGCCCTGCGCGCGATGAGCCGCAAGCACAACACGCCGATCGAGAATCTGCCGGCGCTGGCGCAGAAGTACGCCGACGATCTCGCCGCGCTCGAGGCCGGACGAGACGAGGTCGCGCGCCTCGAGGGCGAACTCGCCCGCGCGCGGGAGACCTACCACGGCAGCGCCCGCGCGCTGAGCGCCGCCCGCGAACGAAGCGCTCGCGAGCTTGAGACGACGGTGACGGCCGAGCTGCCGCCGCTGAAGCTCGAGCGCGCCGAGTTCCGGGTGGAGCTGACGACCGACGACAGGCTCGCCTCCGCGAGCGGCTACGACCGGGCCGAGTTTCTGGTCCGGACCAATCCCGGCTCGCGGCCCGGACCGTTGATGAAGGTCGCCTCGGGCGGCGAGCTCAGTCGCTTCTTGCTCGCGATCAAGGTGTGCCTCGCCGAGCGCGGCACCGCGCCGACGCTCGTGTTCGACGATATCGACGCCGGCGTCGGCGGCGCGGTCGCCGACGCCATGGGCCAGCGGCTCGCGCGGCTCGCCGCCCGGGCGCAGGTGCTCGCGGTGACGCACGCGCCTCAGGTCGCCGCCCGGGCGCAGAGCCACTATCGAATCGTCAAGAACGACGTCGGCAAGGGCGAGCGCGTCGTCACCAGCGTGGCCCGGCTCGGGGCCGGCGAACGGCGCGAGGAGATCGCGCGCATGCTGGCCGGCGCCCAGATCACGCGCGAGGCGCGCGCGGCCGCCGCGAGCCTGATCGAGAAGGCCGGATGAACCTTGAAAATCCGGTCCTCTCCGCTCGTACGGGCTTGCTCCGCGAGCCTCCTTGGCCCTATCAAGCCGTCGATCGGAGCGAAATCCGGTCCGTCGAATTCTCAAAGGAACGCCATGAACCCGGACGAAGCCGGGACCTCGATCCGGGATCAGCGGCGGGCGCGACTCGCTGCCTCTCTCCGAGAGAATCTGAAGCGGCGAAAGGCGCAGCAGCGCGCCCGTTCGGCTGAGGCGGCGCCGGCCGCCGACGAGGGACGCCCCGAGTCCGGAGCCGATTCGCATTCGGAAGGCGCCACGGACGCTAACAAGCGCTGACGGGACGGACGCCGGTCGTTTTCACGAAAGCACCAGGGGTCGGAAGGACAGGGAATGGATCGGATTCAAATTCGGGGCGGGGCGCGGCTCAATGGCGTCATTCCGATTTCGGGCGCGAAGAACGCCGCGCTGCCGCTGATGATCGCCTCGCTCCTCACCGACCAGACCCTGACGCTGGAAAACCTGCCGCGCCTCGCCGACGTCATCCAGCTCGCGCGCATTCTCGGCAACCATGGCGTCGACTATTCGATCGACGGCAAGCGCGTCGGCGAAGAGGCCGCGTCGGGCCAGACGGCGCACCTGAGGGCGCGCACGATCGTCGACACGACCGCCCCCTACGAGCTGGTGTCGCGCATGCGGGCGAGCTTCTGGGTGATCGCGCCGCTGATCGCCCGCATGGGCGAGGCGCGCGTATCGCTGCCCGGCGGCTGCGCGATTGGCACCCGGCCGGTCGATCTTCTCCTGATGGCGCTGGAGAAGCTCGGCGCGTCGATCGAGATCGACGCCGGCTATGCGGTCGCCAAGGCGGCGAAAGGCCTGATCGGCGCGGAGATCGAGTTTCCTAAAGTGACGGTCGGCGGGACGCACGTCGCGATGATGGCCGCATCGATGGCCCATGGCGCTACGCGCATTTTGAACGCGGCGCGCGAGCCGGAGATCGTCGACGTCGCCGACTGCCTCAACAAGATGGGCGCGCGGATCCGCGGCGCCGGCACTTCGACGATCGAGATCGTCGGCGTTCCCCGCCTCAACGGCGCGCACCATCGCGTTCTGCCCGACCGCATCGAGGCCGGCACCTATGCGACCGCCGTCGCGATGACCGGCGGGGACGTCCTGCTCGAGGGCGTCAGCGAGGACCTTCTCGAGACCGCGCTCGACACGATCGAGAAATCGGGCGCGACGGTGATGAGCGACAATCGCGGCGTCAGGGTCCGCCGCAACGGCGCGGGTCTTCAGGCCGTCGACGTCGAGACGGCACCGTTCCCGGGATTCCCGACCGACCTTCAGGCGCAGTTCATGGCGCTGATGACGCGCGCCAAGGGGACATCCCGCATCACGGAGACGATTTTCGAGAATCGGTTCATGCACGTGCAGGAGCTCGCCCGGCTCGGCGCGCGCATCAGGCTCGACGGGGAGACGGCGATCGTCGAGGGCGTGAAGCGGCTCCGGGGCGCGCAGGTGATGGCGACGGACCTTCGCGCCTCGGTGTCGCTGGTGATCGCGGGGCTGGCGGCCGAAGGCGAGACCGTCGTCAATCGCGTCTACCACCTCGATCGCGGATTCGAGCGGCTGGAGGAGAAGCTCGGCGCGTGCGGTGCGGACATCACCCGGATCGTGGGCTGAACGATGACCGCGGGCGACGACAGACTGAAGCTCATGGCGCTGGACCGGGAAGGCCTCGACGTCATCTCGGCGCATACGCAGAACACCTGCGTCAAGCGCGCCGACATGGTCTGGCTGCCAAAGCAGCGGCGTTTCGTCGTCGCGGGCATGCGCTACGACTGGGTCCGGGCGAAAACCGGGCCGGCCGAGCGCGTCTCGAGCGTGCTCCGCTTCGACCGGGTGCTGAAAGTCTCGCGTCTGGGTCTCGCAGACGATAACAAGGGGGCGACGCTGAATTTGCTGGCGGTCACGTTCGAGAAGACCGACCCCCCGGCGGGCATGATCATGCTCGCCTTCGCCGACGGCGCGCTGGTGCGCCTCGACGTCGAATGCGTGGAGGTCGAGCTTCGCGACATGGAGCTTCGCGCGCCGGCCGAGAGCTGTCCCGGTCACGCGCTGTCGGACCCGTCGACGGTCTGAAGGGAAGCGCGGCGGAGAAGGTTTATGGCGGTTGAACTCGATATGGGGTCGCGGGACTTCGAGGCGCGCTTTGCGGCGCTCCTCGGCGCCAAGCGCGAATCCGCGGCGGACGTCGACGCGACCGTCGCCGCGATCATCGACGACGTCCGCGCGCGGGGGGATGCGGCGCTCGCCGATCATTCGCTCCGGTTCGACCGCGTCGACATCGCGGCCAAGGGGCTGGAGATCGGCGCCGCGGAAATCGACGCGGCGATGACGGATTGCGACGCCGACGCGCTCGAGGCGCTCGAACTCGCCCACGCCCGGGTGACGGACTACCACGAGCGCCAGAAGCCGGCCGACCTCCGCTTCACCGACGCGCTCGGCGTCGAACTCGGCTGGCGCTGGCGGCCGATCGACGCCGTCGGCCTCTACGTGCCCGGCGGCGCGGCAAGTTATCCATCCTCGGTCGTGATGAACGCGGTCCCGGCGAGAGTGGCGGGCTGCCGGCGCCTGGCGATGGTCGTGCCGACGCCCGAGGGACGCATCAATCCGCTGGTGCTGGCCGCCGCGCGCATCTCGGGAGTCGACGAGATCTACCGGGTCGGCGGGGCGCAGGCGGTCGCCGCGCTCGCTTACGGCACCGAGACGATCGCCCCCGTCGCCAAGATCGTCGGTCCCGGCAACGCCTATGTCGCGGCGGCCAAGCGCCGCCTGTTCGGCGTCGTCGGCATCGACATGATCGCGGGACCGTCCGAGGTCGTCATTCTCGCCGATCGAACCGCCGATCCGCGTTTCGTCGCCGCCGACCTCCTCGCCCAAGCCGAGCACGACGCCGCCGCGCAGTCCATTCTTATCACCGACGATCCGGCGCTCATGCGCGCCGCCGCGGCCGAGGTCGAGCGCCAGCTCGCCGACCTGCCGCGGGAAAAGATCGCCGGCGCGAGCTGGCGCGACTACGGCGCGATCATCCTCTGCCCCACGCTCGAGGCGGGGCTGCCGCTCATCGAGCGCCTCGCGCCCGAGCACCTGGAGATCATGGCCCGCGACCCCGAGGCGCTCGCCGAAAAAATCGTCAACGCCGGCGCGATCTTCCTCGGGCAATACACGCCCGAGGCGATCGGCGATTATGTCGGCGGATCCAACCACGTCCTTCCGACGGCGCGTTCGGCGCGGTTCTCCTCCGGGCTCGGGGTGCTCGATTTCATGAAGCGTACGTCTCTCATCAAATGCGACGCCCGGTCGCTTGCCGCGCTCGGTCCGGCGGCCGTGACGCTCGGCCGGGCGGAGGCGCTCGAGGCCCACGCCCGATCGGTGGCGATCCGGCTCGCCGGGGAGGCGAGCCCGTGAACGCCAGGAATGAAGAACTCCGCGATCGGCTGAGCGAGGTCTTCCTCGACGAGGACACCATTCCGCGCGGCGCGATCGACGAGGACCACGAGCGCGCTGTGGCGATCTTCGACCTGGTCGAGGAGAATTCTTTCGCCATCCCCGGGCGGGACGAGGGCCCCTATACGATGACGATCTCGCAGGAGGAATCGAAGTTCACTTTCGACGTCCGGACCTCCGACGGCGAGCAGGCGGTGTCGATCGTCGTCTCGATGACCCCGTTCCGGCCGCTGCTCAAGGACTATTTTATGGTCTGCGAGACCTACTATTCCGCGATCCGCACCGCGAGCCCGCGGCAGATTGAGGCGATCGACCGCGAGCGCACCATGCTGCACAACGAGGGCGCTGACCTGATGGCCCAGCGCCTCAACGAGAAGGTGACGATCGACCAGGGCACTGCGCGCCGGCTCTTCACCCTCATCTCCACCCTGCGCTGGAAAATATGAGCGCCGCGGTTTCCGCGAAGCGCGACTTCATTTTCGCCAATACCCGTCTTCTCGTCCCCCCGCTCGTCCCGGAGCTGCGGCTTTGGCTCGCCGACGAGGCCGTGCCAATGTGGAAGAAGACCGAGGAAGAGCTCGGCGAGATGGGCCTGCCGCCGCCATTCTGGGCTTTCGCCTGGGCGGGCGGCCAGGCGCTCGCCCGCTACGTCCTCGACAATCCGGCGCTGGTGCGCGGCAAGCGTGTGCTCGATTTCGCCTCCGGCTCGGGGCTTGTCGCGATCGCCGCCGCGCTCGCCGGGGCGGCCTCGGTCGAGGGCTCCGACATCGACGCCTTCGCCGTCGCGGCGATCGAGGCCAATTCGGCCGAGAACCGCGCCGCCGTGACCGCCCGGCTCGAGGACCTGACCGGCGCGGACGAAGGCTGGGACGTGGCCCTGGCCGGCGACGTTTCCTATGAGAGGGACATGGCCGAAGCCGTGACGAACTGGCTTGCGGGGCTCGCTCAGCGCGGCGCGACCGTGCTGATCGGCGACCCGCAGCGGACCTATCTCGCGCTCGACCGGCTGGAAAGCGTCGCCGAGTATGGCGTGCCGGTGACGCGGGAGCTGGAGGATTCCGAGATCAAGCGGACGGGCGTTTTCCGGTTCCCGCGCCCCCGCGACCGGTCTCGCTCGACTTGAGGGGCGGCGCCCCTACACCTTCCGCCCGATGGCCAGGAATTTTTCCGCGCGCGCCTCGCGAAGCTGGTCGGGGCTCATGTTCTCCATCGCCTGTAGCGCTTCGGCGATCGCCGCGCCGGTCGCGATGACCGCCGCCTCCGGGTCGCGGTGCGCCCCGCCCAGCGGTTCGGGCACGATCCCGTCGACGATGCCGAACTTGAAAAGGTCTTGGGCGGTGATCTTCATGCCCGTGGCCGCCTCCTGCGCCTTGGACGAATCGCGCCACAGGATCGAGGCCGCGGCCTCGGGCGAGGCGACGCTGTAGATCGCGTGCTCGAGCATGAGCACCTTGTTGGCGGTGGCGATGGCGATCGCGCCGCCTGAGCCGCCCTCGCCGATGATCACCGCGACGTTCGGGACGCCGAGCGCGAGGCACGCGTCGGTCGAGCGGGCGATCGCCTCGGCTTGGCCGCGCTCCTCCGCGTCGACGCCCGGGAAAGCCCCCGCGGTGTCGACAAGCGCAATCACCGGCAGCTCGAAGCGGTCGGCGAGTTCCATCAGCCGCACGGCCTTCCGGTAGCCCTCGGGGCGGGCCATGCCGAAATTGTGCCTCACGCGGCTCTCTGTGTCGTGGCCCTTTTCCTGGCCGATCACGACCACCGACGCGCCGTCGAACCGGCCGAGGCCCCCGACGATCGCCTCGTCCTCGCCGAAATAGCGGTCGCCGGCGAGCGGGGTGAAATCGGCGATCAGGCCCTTGAGGTAATCGGAGCAGCGCGGCCGGCCCTGCACGCGGGCGACCTGTGTCTTCTGCCAGGGGGTGAGGGCGGCGTAGAGGTCGGCGAGCGCTTTTTCCGACTTCGCCTCGAGCTTGGCGATCTCCTCGGCCAGCGCCGGCGAGTCGCCATGTTCGGCCACCGCCCGCAACTCGTCGATGCGGGCGTCGATGTCGGCGACCGGCTGTTCGAAACTGAGATAGGTTCGCATCAAGACCTTACCGCGGACCGCCCCAGCCCAGGCGGCGCGGGAAACTGGCCGCGACGGCGCGGGAAGTCAAGGCGGCAGGAGCCGTGCGAACGCCGTTCGCCTTGCCGCGGGCGCCGTCGCATGGCAAGCGGACGCGATGACCGACCTCTCAACCCCGGATGCGCGCCCCGCCCCGCGCATCTCCTTCGTTTCGCTCGGCTGCCCGAAAGCGCTGGTCGACAGCGAGCGTATCCTGACCCAGCTTCGCGCCGAGGGCTACGAGCTTTCCCGCACCCATACGAACGCCGACGCGGTGATCGTCAACACCTGCGGCTTTCTCGACAGCGCCAAGGCGGAATCGCTTCAGGCGATCGGCGCGGCGATGGCGGAGAACGGCCGAGTGATCGTGACCGGCTGCATGGGCGCGGAGCCGGAAGCCATCCGCGAGGCCTTCCCCAACGTGTCGGCGATCACCGGCCCGCAGGCGTTCGAGAGCGTGATGGCGGCGGTTCACGTCGCTGCGCCCGCGCCGCACGATCCGTTCGTCGACCTCATCCCCGAGCAGGGGGTCAAGCTCACGCCGCGCCACTACGCCTATCTGAAAATCTCCGAAGGCTGCCACAACCGCTGCACCTTCTGCATCATCCCTAAGCTGCGCGGCGACCTCGTTTCACGCCCCGCCGGCGATGTGCTGCGCGAGGCCGAGAAGCTGGTCAAAGCCGGCGTCAAGGAGCTGCTCGTCATCTCGCAGGACACCAGCGCCTACGGGCGCGACATTCGCTACGCGACGAGCCCGTGGCGCGACCGCGAAGTCTCGGCGCGCTTCCTCGATCTCGCGCGCGAGCTCGGCTCACTCGGCGCCTGGGTGCGGTTGCACTACGTCTACCCTTATCCGCATGTCGACGACGTGATCGAACTCATGGCGGAGGGCCGCGTGCTGCCTTACCTCGACGTGCCGTTCCAGCACGCGTCGCCCAAAGTGCTGAAGGCGATGCGGCGGCCGGGAAACCAGGAAAAGACGCTGGAGCGGATCAAGGCGTGGCGCGCGATCTGCCCCGACCTCACGCTGCGCTCGACCTTCATCGTCGGCTTTCCCGGCGAGACGGAGGAGGATTTCGAGACGCTGATCGCCTGGCTCGACGAAGCCAAGCTCGACCGCGTCGGCGCCTTCGTGTACGAGCCGGTCGCAGGGGCGGAGGCGAACGACCTCGGCCTCGCGCCGGTCCCGTCGGAGGTGAAGGCCTCCCGCCACAAGCGCCTCATGCTGCGGCAGCAGGCGATCAGCACGAGGAAGCTCGCGGCCAAGGTCGGCAGGCGTTTCGAGGTCGTCGTGGACGAGGGCGGCGCGCACGCGGCTCGGGGCCGGACCAAGGGCGACGCGCCACAGATCGATGGAACCGTGCATATCGCGACCCGCCGCCCCTTACGCGCCGGCGAGATGGCGACCGTCAAGATCGACCGGTCGGACGCCTACGATCTCTGGGGGACCGCGGTGTGATGCAGCGCGGCTTCGCTGATCCTCGCTTCCCTATCTGCAGGTCCGCTCGGCTCATCGGCTGCGTTCAGGCGAGAACGCACTAAGTTGAGATTTTCTAGAAAAAGGCCGAGAGCGCTCTTGGCGCTTTTCCACATATGGGGATCGTTCTGGCCGACGCCGGCTACGGCTGCGACGGCGCATTCCGCGCCGGCGTCGCGTTGGCGTCGAGGCCTTGAGCGACGACCACCTGCGCCCCGGCGTCCACAGCCGCCTGCGCGTTGTAGCCTTGGATGAAGCCGTCCTTGGTCTTCATGATGCGGCCCCCGGGTCGCAGCCCGGGGGTTCTTCTGCGCTTTCGGGTCGGGGGCTTCCGAGGGCGGGGCGGCGGGTCTTCCGGGTTTCTTGCGCCCTTCGCGGGAGAAAGACCGTGAGGGTCATCCTGACCTGCCAGATGACGTCGATTGAGGGTTGTCGTTGGAGAAGCCCGACGCGCTGCTGAAGCCAGGCGTTCAGCTCCTCTTGGCGCGCAAGCGCCGCGTGAAGTCGAAGCGCGGCAGCGTTTTGATGATTGAGCCGCGGACGCGCGAGCGTCATCCCTTCAAGCCATAGATCAGCTGCTTCTCCGCGACGCCCTTGAGTTCGAACTCCCCCAAATACTCCGCCTCGACGCCGCTTTGGCGCGCGAATTCCGCCGAAAGCAAGGGCGAGCGATCGAGGTTTTTGCACATCGACTCGATGCGCGAGGTGAGATTGACCGCCGGTCCGATCACCGTGAAGTCGAGCCGCGCGTCGCCGCCGATGTTGCCGTACATGACATCGCCGACGTGCAGCGCCAGGCCATAACGGATTCTCGGCTTGCCGGCGGAGGCGCGCCGGTCATTCTCTTTATTCACGGCGGCCTTCGCCACCCGGACGGCGGCGAGCGCGTTGCGACTGGCGACGACCGCGTCGTCCTCGACGGGAAAGATCGCCAGCATGGCGTCACCAATGAATTTCAGGACCTCGCCCCCATTCGCCTCGACCGCGTCGCACATCGGCCCGAAATATTGATTGAGCACTTCGATCAACTCGTCGCGTGGCAGGCTTTCGGAAAGGCTGGTGAAGCCGCGCAGGTCGGAGAGCCAGATCACGGCGCGGATCGTCTCGCCCATGCCGCGCCGGATTTGTCCTGCGAGAACCCGGCCGCCGGCCTGGCGGCCGACATAGGTGTCGAGAAGCGTGCGCGCCATGCGCCGCAACGCCTGAATCTCCAGGTTCGAGGCGACGGCGGGCGTCATCGCGGTGAACAAAGTGAGCTCGTCGTCGGAGAATCCGCCGTCCCGCGCCGTGGCGAGCGACAACGCCTTGTTGGTTCCGTCGCTGAACGGCACGGGGAGAACGGCATAATCCGTCATGCCGGCGCCCCGCAGCTCTGTGAGAATGGGAAATTCCCGCTCCGCGGCGGGCGCCGTCAGTCGGGTGCGAAAGGGACGACCCTCGTAGGCGCTCTTGATCGGGCTGTTCGCCAGAATGGCGTCCTGGCTCGCGTCCGCCCGGTAAAGCCGCTCCGTCACGCCCCTCCCCCGCTCCCAGAGGCCGCTGTAGGAGAAGAACTGCGGGTGCAGGACCGGGACGCCGGTGGTGATTCGCGAAATATCGACGCCGGCCTCGATCAGGCGCGCAGCGAAGTTTTCGAGAAAGCTCTTTGGGTCCGTCATGCGGCGACCCTCCCTCATCAGCCAGCGGATGACGGGGCTCTCCTCCGAGCTGACGCTCACCGGCGCACCGTGGGTCACATGTTTTCTCCGTCGCTTCGCCGGCGCTCGCCCGCCGTCGGCCGCGGACCTGAAGGCAGCCCACTCTGGGGGTCGATCGCCCGCACGGGCTTCACAAGCCTAAGCGGTCTTGTCTTCAATCAATTCCAAAGGTCGGCTTCCCAGCCAACGGTTTCGATAAGTTTGCCGCATCGTGTCCCAACTTGGTCGAGCAAATGACCGGTTGAGAGCGCTGAAAAATTCCGCGCCGCTGAGCCGCGCGCCGCTGGCCCCGCCCGACGCGGTCAAACGCCCCTATCGCCCAGCGCCCAACGTTATGCCAAGCGCTCCTCAGGGACCACCGGAGACAGCCCAGACACTCGGGCAGAATCAGACGCGTGGCGAAACGGATCATTCTCCGTGATAATACCGGCCACGGCTGTTCGAGTATCGACAACAGGTTGGAGGACTTATTCATGAACATTGGCGCCCTGCTGCCGCGTCACGCCCGCTACCGGCCTGATCATCTGGCGCTGGTGGCAGGCGACCAGCGGCTGACCTACCAAAAACTGAACGCTGTCGTTAACCGCTTGGCGAACGCCCTACTCGCCAACGGCATCGCCAAGGGCGAGAAGATCGCCACCGTTCTGCCCAATTGTCTGGAGTTGATGACCGCCTACTGGGCTGCGGCCAAGACCGGCATCGTCATTGTCCCGATGAGCACCCTGATGCAGGACCATGGGCTGGCGACCCTGTTGCAGGATTCCGATTCGGTCGCCGTGCTGGCCGACGCGTCCTTCGCCGAAATCCTCAACCACATTCGCGCCGAGTTGCCGGCAATCCGGTCTGACCGCTTCGTGCTGGTCGGCTGTCAGGGGGAGGCGCCGCCGGGTTTTCGCACCTTCGAGGACTTCATCGCCGGGGCCACCGTAGACAATCCCCCCGATCCAGGACTGACCAACGCGGACGTGTACAACATCATGTACACCAGCGGCACCACGGGCGCCCCCAAGGGCATCATCCATACTCACTACGTGCGCGCCATGTACTGCACGCTGTTCGCTTCGGCCTGGCGGATGACGCCGGAGAGCGTGGCCCTTCACGCGGGCGCCATTGTCTTCAACGGCGCCATGCTGGATCTGATGCCATGGATGTACCTTGGTGGTACGTATATATTGCACGAGACATTCAACGCGGAGCGGGTGATCCGGGATATCGAGCGGGAACAGGTGACCCACACCGTCATGGTGCCGGCCCAGATCATCGCGGTGCTCAACAGCCCGGCCTTCACGCCCGAGGCGCTGGCGTCGCTCGAGATGATCCATAATGTCGGGGCCCCGCTGCCGCTGAAATACAAGCGCCAGCTGAATGAATTGCTGCCGGGCCGGTTTTATGAGCTCTACGGGCTGACCGAAGGGTTCGTCACCGTTCTCGACAAGCATGACGCCATCCGCAAAGTGGGGTCGGTAGGAGCGCCGCCATCCTTCTTCGAGATGCGAATCCTGCGGGCGGACGGCGCGGAGTGCGCTCCTGGTGAGGTGGGCGAGATCTGCGGCAAGGGCCCCATACTCATGGCGGGTTACTACAAACGTCCCGACCTGACCGAAAAGGCCATTGTCGACGGCTGGCTGCACACCGGCGACGC
>NZ_JBKQOT010000338.1:0-3045 GCF_052145395.1 Roseiarcus sp. | reverse complement strand
TCATGAGGTTGCCGATCCGGAAACTGGTTGGGCTATCGTTCAGCGACGAGACCATCATCCTGCCGATCACGGCGAGCGGCGGCGGCGTCTTCCTCGCGGAACTCATCGCTATGGATGTGCCCTCGAGAGGCCTGAAAGTGTACGCGCACGCGCGGACTTTCGTGTCGGAGGCGCTGCGGAAGCCGGATCAGGTCGGCCTCGAACCGGCGGCGGATCCGGGCGCGAGCATGTTGGCGGCCGGCTGGGCGTTGAGCGGCAAGCTCAAGGGCGTGTCGAGTCCGCTGAGCGAGGATGACATCAAAAAGTTGAAGTTCGATCGCACAGAATGAAGGAGATCAAGATGAGCTACCAAGACCAAGGCCAGGATCCGATCAGCAAGGTCAGGTCGTTTCTCCAATCCATCTTGTCAAAGGAGCAGCTCCAGCTTCTGGAGGCTATTTTGGCGGGCGTCGACACGGAAACCGACCCGCCCCCGCCCACAGGCCTGCAGCGTGGCGGCACGGAAGGTCCGCCTCCGACGAAGGGCGGGCCGATGCAGTCTGCTGGGTTTGACCGGCGCAAACTCGGGCGCGATTCCCCGCCCCAGTTCAACGGCATGCCGACGACCGACGGCCGCGGGCCTCGCCCATATGGCCAATCCCACCAGGCGAATTACGGCAGCAGGATGGATGCCTTCGCGGGCGACAGCATTGCCGCCGACCGTGAGCTGCGCCGCCGTCTCCGCGTAGCGGGACATCCTCTAGGCGACCATGGCGGCCCTGGCACTGCGCTCCGTTACGCCAACGCCTGCGGGCTGAGCCATCTAGCGCTGGACTCGGCGCCGCCGTACCGTGCGCCCGCCGACGTCGACGCCGGGCCGCAGGCGGCTATGAGAATTGGGGCCTTATCTTATGCAGGTCGCATCGTCCACGAAGAGGCGCCGAGGGCTCCGGGTCTGGCCTATGACCAAGGCAGCAATCCGCTGAGCGTCGGCAATGTATTTCCGGAGCTGGCGGCCAGATTTTCGCTCCAGGAGATGAATGAGCGTCGGGCGTTCGCCGTGGTGAACCCGGAGAGCAAACACGCGGACGAGCGGAACATGGCTCGTCGTAGTAGAAGTGGTGGAATGGCGATGGACGCGGCAAATCGCGCCTCAGCGGCCCGCGCCCCTTCGATCAGCGATGTATTCGGCAGCGAGATGGCCAATCGTCTGAACGCAATCGGCTACGTGCGCTAACAGAACACGCGCGGGGTTTCCTTTGCTTGACCCCGCGTGTTCGCGTCCCTGGCCGCTGCGCCTTCTTCCAGCTGCCAGGGGCGCGTCATCTCTGAATTCGGAGCCCAACTATATGGAATGGCAACCTGCTGGGCCGGATAGTTGGGAGGCCAAGTTTGCCGACGGCGGCATCGCGACAATCACGCTGAGCGCTCGTGGCGCGACGCGTTTCAAGGTGAGCGTCTCTGGCCGCTGTTCTAGCATAGCGCATGGCCAAGCCCGGGTTGAAGCACTTGTCGATCGGATCGGTCTCGGTATCGAGAGCCCGAAGGCCGAGGCTGCGACCTTCGTGCCCGGCGGTTGACAAAACCGCCAGTCTTTCGGGTTTGGTTGCTTTTCGTCGTAGGCAACCGCGCAAAACCTAATGCACCGCCTCTCGCCAATCCGCCCTTCTGCTTTGCAATACCGGTGAAAAGCACGAAAAGGATGGTCGCCATTCTGCCACTTCTGCCTGCAGAAAAGCACGAAAGGGATGTAGCCATTCTTCATGCAGAAGGGTGGCAAGACGGTCCTGGACTGTCTTGCCGCCTTTAGCGTCCCCTCACCACGCCGAGGTCGATCACGTTGCTGGGCGCCGGTTCGCCCGAGGCGATCTCAGCCAGCCGGGTTGACCACGCCTCCAGCGCGGTCAGTTGTTCGGCCCGATACTCGTATCTGTTGTAGATTGCCGCGACGCCCTTGATCGTCCCGCTGCGATGATTGAGGACGCGCTCAACGACATGCGGCGCAATCTGGAGTTCGGCCATCCTGCTCGCCGCCGTCCGGCGAAGGTCGTGTAGCGTCCATGCCTTGACCGAACCGCCCAACTCGGCGGCCATCGCGCGGTCGAGGCGCTTTTTGGGTTCCTGGAAGCTACGCACGGGGCCGGCGCCGTCGTACGTGAAGACCCACGGGCTCGCCGGAAATCGCGGCAGGCCGCGCAGGATGCCGACGACGACATCGGGCAGCGGCAACACATGCTGCTGCTTGTTCTTCGAGCGCTCCTTCGGAAGGGTCCAGAGCCCGCCCTCGAGATCGAGTTCGGTCCATTTCATCTCGGCGATCTCGGTGCGCCGGGCTCCGAGCCGGAGCAGGAGTTCAACCAGTGGCTCAA
Organism: Roseiarcus sp.; assembly: GCF_052145395.1. Taxonomy (NCBI): domain Bacteria; kingdom Pseudomonadati; phylum Pseudomonadota; class Alphaproteobacteria; order Hyphomicrobiales; family Roseiarcaceae; genus Roseiarcus; species Roseiarcus sp. The sequence goes on along the minus strand of NZ_JBKQOT010000338.1, from coordinate 697 downwards.
GCGGATACCCTTCACCCCCGAGCGCCTTCATCAGCGCGGCGATCTCTTCCTCGTCGAGCGTGCGGTCTCGGGTCTGCTCCTCAGTGGGCTGGCGCACGCCCTCGAACGGGCTCCTCTCGATAAGGCCGCGCTCGATGGCCCATCGCCCGAACGTCTTCAGGGTCGACAAGACGCGATTGGCGAGGACGGGGGCGCGATCGACGAGAGGGTCGAGCAACTGGTGCGTGTCGGTCTTGGTGAGGCTCGACAGCCGCCGCCCGCGCCACACGGGCAAAACGTCATGCTGCAGAAGGCGCTCGACCTCTTGCGCAGTGCGCGGCCGCTTTGCCCTCACGTGCCTCTCGACGAAGGCTTGCGCCACGGACTCGAAGAGGTCGGCCGGCGCCTCCGTGGCGGCCCTCTCGGCGGCTCTGGCGGCCTTCTTCTCCTCCGAGGGGTCGATGCCGTCGGCGATCAGAGCCTTGGCCTTGGCGGCCCTCCTGCGGGCCTCTTTGAGGGGGATGGCGGGATAGACGCCGATCGTGTGCTTCGCCTGCTTCCCGTGAAGCCTGAAGCGCAGGATCCACGACATGACGCCGGAGGGGTGAACGGTGATTCGTAGGCCTCCGATTTGGGCGTCGGCGACCTCGTAGCGCGCCTCTTTCGGCTTCAGGGCGTCGAGGCCGGCTTGGGTCAGGATCTTTTTCATGCGGTACCC
>NZ_JBKQOT010000337.1:0-4050 GCF_052145395.1 Roseiarcus sp. | reverse complement strand
GTAGTCGTCGCCGAACCTCGAGACGACGGCGCGCACGCCTTCGCGAATCGCGCTCAGTTCATCCTCGCCCGGCAGTTGTCTGCTACTTCCGCTCATGGTGGCGCCCTCCTCCCTTTAGACGGACGCGAGCGTCTTCTGCGCCGCCTTCAGATGCGGGATGTCGACCATCTTGCCGTCGATCCCGAGCGTGCCCGCGCCCGGATTGGCAGCGAAGGCCTCCACGATCCGGCGCGCATGGGCGATCTCCTCTTCCGACGGCGCGTAGCAGCGGTTAATGATCGCGACCTGGTCGGGATGGATCGCGATGCGGCCGAGGAACCCGTCGCGACGCGAACGGCGACAGTCGAGTTCGAGCCCTTCCGTGTCGCGGAAGTCGGCATGGATCGTATCGACTGGCGTGACCTCGGCAGCGGCGGCGGCAAACAGGCATTGTGCGCGGACGACTTGATAAGGGAAGGTCCAACCGCCCGCTTCCCGGTTCTCCGTCGCGCCGAGCGCCGCTGCAAGGTCCTCCCCGCCCCAGGTCAGCGCGGCCAGTCGCGGATGCGCTGGCGCGTAGGTGTGAAGGGCGAACATCGCCTTTGCTGTCTCGGTGGCGACGACCGCGATCCTGACAGAGCCGACCGGCATACCGGCCTTCGTCTCGAAGGCGTCGAGATAGTGGCCAAAATGGACGATGTCCTCCACGCCGTTCGCTTTCGGAACGAGGACGCCATCGAGTCCCGGCTTCACCACGGCGGCGAGATCGTCGAGGGTCAGGCCCGTGTCGAGCGCATTAATGCGCACGAAGAAGGACCAGTCGCGCGGCTCCCTATTTTCGAGAAGCCTCGCGACATGGGCGCGCGCCGCCGCCTTTTGGCCGGGCGCGACCGAGTCCTCGAGGTCGAGGATCAGCGCGTCGGCGCCGGACGCCTGCGCCTTAGCGAACTTGCGTTCCGAATCGCCGGGAACGAACAGAAGCGAGCAAAGCTTCATTGGGCCTTCCTAAGCATCAGGGCGACGCGCCGGCAGGAGCAGACGATCTCGTTGCGTTGGTTCAGTCCCTCGTGCGCGAAGGTCACGATCCCCTGCGTCGGGCGCGACTTCGAGTCGCGCAAATCCACCACCGTGGTCTCCGCGCGGATCGTGTCGCCGGCAAAGACCGGCTTTGGAAAGGCGACTTCCTCCCAACCCAGATTTCCAACCGTCGTGCCAAGCGTGGTGTCCTGCACCGAAAGGCCCACGACGAGCCCAAGGGTGAAGATGGAATTAACCAACGGTTTCCCGAATTCGGTCGTCTTAGCGTATTCGTGGTCGATGTGGATGGCCGCCGGATTATGAGTCAGCGCCGAGAACAGGATGTTGTCCATGTCGGTGACCGTGCGCCGGACCTCATGGACGAAAGTCTGACCGACGGCGAATTCCTCAAAATATTTCCCACCCAAAGCGCGGCCTCCCTCAGTGCAGGCGTCCGAAAATCGAGACTGCGGCGACACTGTTGAACGGCGCGCCGCCGAGATTGTGGGTGAGTCCGAGATCTACCTTGCCGAGTTGGCGCGCCCCCGCCCGGCCGAGGAGCTGCGTATAGATCTCGTAGGCCATGCGGAGCCCCGACGCCCCGACCGGGTGCCCGAAGCACTTGAGGCCGCCGTCCGGCTGGCAGGGCTGGGCGCCATCGCGGTCGTAGTGGCCCTCGAGAATGTCGCGCGGCGCGTATCCTTCCTCCGACAGGCCGAGGTCCTCCATCGTCACGAGCTCGGTGATAGAGAAACAGTCGTGCACCTCTGTCAGCGAAAGATCATTCGCCGGGTTGCGCACGCCGGCCTCCGCGTAGGCGCGCTTCGCGGCCTCCCGCGTGTTCAGCACATAGGCGCCGTCCCAGGCCCCGTATTGCATTTCCCAGCCGTGACTGGCTGACAGTTGCACGGCCTTCACGGTCACCGGATTGGCGACGCCGAGCCCTCTCGCAATCTCGGGCGTTGTCACGATCGCGGCCGCGGCGCCGTCGGAAACGCCGCAGCAATCATAGAGGCCGAGCGGGTCTGCGATCATCGGCGCCTTGAGGATCGTCTCGACGTCGACCGCCTTGCGCAGATGGGCGCGCGGACTATGAACCGCGTTCTGGTGGCTCTTCCAGCTCACATGCGCCATGGCGCGCTTGAGGTCCTCGCCATTCAGCCGGTGCTTCGCCGCATAGGCGCCCGCCAACTGGGCGAAGGAGCCGGGCGCGGAGCCATAGGGCAGCCAGAGGTCGTTGGCGAGGCCCTTGGTGCGCAGGGGCAAGCCGCTGTAGCCCGTGTCCTTTAGCTTCTCGACGCCGAGCGCTAGCGCGAAATCGACCGCGCCAGCTGCGACGGCGTAGACGGCGGCGCGCAAAGCCTCGGAACCGGTCGCGCACATGTTTTCGACCCGCGACACCGGAATTGTCTTGAGCCGCAGGGCATGTGCGAGCGGCAGCGCGCTGTTGCCCACATTAATGTCGTCGAGCGCATTGCCCATCCAGGCGGCCTGGATATCGGAGCGTGCGATCTTCGCGTCGGCAAGCGCCTCCACGAAGGCCTCGACCATGAGATCCTCGGGGCTCTTGTCCCAGTGTTCTCCGAAGGTCGTGCATCCCATGCCGAGAATCGCGACCTTGTCCTTGATCCCGTTTGCCATGTCTCAACCCTCGAGCAAGGGACGCTCGGCCGCCGCCGCTTTCCAGAAATAGGTGCGAAAGCCCCGACGCTGATCGCGCGACTTGATGCGGAGGCGCATCCGCACCCGGTCGCCCACCGAAAAGCCCCGCGAGTCCTGGTCCGTGAATTCCATCATCACCCGTGCGCCGTTGTCGAACTGCGCGAGCCCGAACCAGAACGGCGGGTCGGGCGTGAAGTTCAGCCGGTCGGCCGTGACGGAGACGATGCGCGCAGGGTCGTCCGCGAGCCGGACGTCCTGCATCGGTTCCGGCCCTTCGGCGTCGGGCCGGACGGGAATGCGGCTCTTCGGGAACTGCACGTTCCCGGCCGCGTCGCGACCGCCGACGAAGCCGGTCATGTCGCGCCCGGTGCGCGCAATGACGGTCGCCTGCGCTTTCTGCTCGAATTCCGAGCGAACGCCCCAATCGAGTTCGAGCGCGCCGTTGAGACTCAGGAAGCGAATATAGTCGCCGAAAGCCAGCCCCTGCCGCAGAGCCTCCTCGGCCGATCCGGCGCCTGGCATCGGCGCCGTCATTTCCAACACGAGCGCATCGCAGCCGCTTCCGAATCCGGCGAGCAGAATGCGCTCTCCCGGTTTGGCGCGCGCGGATGCGAGCGCAAACGCGAACAGGCCATGGGCGGCGCCAAGATCGCCAAGCGCCGCCGCTACGTCGGACGCATGGTTCGGGGCCGCGATCCCGGTCGCGCGGCCGATGTCGCGCCACAGGCCCGCGACCGGCTCGTGGACTGCGGCGTGCTGGATGTCGGAGGGGCCAAGTCCCGCCATTGCTAGCGCCTTGTGGATGGTCGGCGCGAAAATCGCCGAGAGGGCGGTCTCGCGCACGAACCGCTCTTCATAGGCGTAGGGCTCGGGATGCTCGCGCGACGCATAGATGTCCACGAGATCGTGAGAGAGGCTCGCCCATCCGATAAGACGGGCGGCGCCGTCCGCGGCGACCATTACCGCGGAGCCGCCGTCGCCCTGCGACAGATGCAGCGGAGAGCCCGGCCGGCCCGGCCGCCTTTCACCGGCCGCAACGAGGGTGGACCCGCCGCCAAGCAGCGCGTCGAGCAACGCCGAGACGGCGCAGCGCCGCGAGCCCGAAACATCCCAGGCTCGCGTTTCCGCTTGTAGCGCGAGCGCGTCCACAATGAGCGCTGCGTGAAGCCGCTCGTAGAAGGGGGCGGACGTGGACGCAAACACCACCGTGTTGGGCGCCCGATGGATGATCCGCGCCGCCTCGACTGCAAGGGTCAGGGGATCCTCGTCCCATCCAGCGACGGCGCGCCGTCCCCCACCGCGGCCCCCGAGTCCGGAAAATTTCAGAGCTTTCGCGGCGGAATCCCGGTCGAGCCGCAGGAGCGGCGCGTAGGCCCCCACACTGGCGATCGC